>JABMPG010000051.1 GCA_013203855.1 bacterium | reverse complement strand
GATCCGAAGTGGCGCGGAGACATCGTGCAGATCAACTCCAAGTCCGGCCTTCAGGGCAGCAATCGCAACTTCGCCTATGCGGGCGGAAAGTTTGGCGGCATTGGGCTCACCCAGAGCTTTGCCCTGGAACTGATCGATGACGGCATCAAGGTGAACTCGATCTGCCCCGGCAATTTCTTCGAGGGCCCGCTCTGGTCCGATCCCGAGAAAGGCCTTTTCGTCCAGTACCTGCGCGCCAACAAGGTGCCTGGCGCGAAAACGATTGAAGACGTCAAGAAATTCTACGAGTCCAAGGTGCCCATGGGTCGAGGCTGCCGTCCCGAAGACGTGATGCACGCCCTCTACTATGTCGTGGATCAGCAGTACGAAACGGGGCAGGCCGTCCCGGTCACCGGTGGACAGGTAATGCTGAGTTAACAGAGAGATTGGAGTCAGATGTTCAAGACCCCAACTTCAAGACTTCAGATCCCCGGCTCAAAAACCCCAAACACAGAACTCGGAACCTTAAAGGAGTTGAAATGCCTCACGCTGATCTGAAACCGGTCAATATGCATATGCACACCCACTATTCCTTCAACGCCCAGGGGATGTCCCCGGCGGCGCTGGTGGAGGAATCGGTCAAGCAGGGGCTGTATGCCGCAGCCATCTGCGACTTCGACGTCCTGGACGGCCTCGAGGAGTTCTACAAGGCCTGCGACGTCGCTCTTTTGCGTGGTGCTGTCGGGATGGAGACCCGCGTCTTCTTTCCTGAGTACGCCGACCAAGTCATCAATTCGCCGGGCGAACCGGGCGTCTACTATTTCATGGGCATGGGCTTCGGCCGCATGCCCTCAGGCGGCTCTCCCGCCGGGCGGACTCTGGAGGAGTTGAGGGAACGGGCCGGTGATCGAAACCGCGCACTGGTCGCCCGGATCAACAAGAACTTTTCCGAGATCGCCGTCGATTACGAAGAGGACGTTCTGCCCCTCACTCCCTCCGGCAACGCCACGGAACGCCACGTGGTCCAGGCCTACATCGCCAAGGTCCGCTTGGCCGAGAGCGAGGAACGTCAGGTCGAGACCTGGCGCGTTGTTCTCGAAATGCCTGAGGAGAACGTGCGGAAACTGATGCAGGACGAGGTTGGCCTTCAGAACACGGCCCGCTCCAAACTGATGAAACGTGGCGGGGCGGGCTATGTCCAGCCCGACAGCACGACCTTCCCGCCCCTCGAGGACGCAATCGCCATGATCCTCGACGCCGGGGCCATTCCCATGGCAACCTGGCTCGACGGCACGAGCGAGGGCGAGAGTGACCCGGCCAAACAACTGGAACTCCTGAGGTCCAAGGGCGTGGCGGCGGTGAACATCGTTCCGGATCGAAACTGGAACATCCGCGATCCGGAGGTGAAAAAGCTGAAGGTCGAGAAGCTGCATGAGTTCGCCGAGACGGCCCGCAGGATGCAGTTCCCCGTCAACGTCGGCACCGAACTGAACAGTTTCGGTCTGCCCTTCGTGGACGATTTCTGCTCCGACGCCCTCGAGCCGCTTTGGCCCCTTTTCTTCCAAGGCGCGAACATCATGGTCGGCCAGGCCCGCCTCTCGCGATATGCCCGTTTTTCCTACTGTGGCCCCAAAGCCGAAGCCGAATTCGGGAAAAATCTGGCCGACCGGAACGACTTTTTCGAGAAGGCCGGGAAGCTGCCCTGCCCCGTGCCGATGGTGCGGGATTGGCTGTCCCAACTCGACGCGGAGCGGGCCTATCTCGTGATCCGCGATTCCGTCCTGGCAGGCAAGTGGCATTTGTAGACATCTCCGCGACAAATCTGCACCCGATTTGGCCTATTTGTGTACCGGCCCCCCATTGACAGAGCCGATTTCCAGGTTCAGGATACCGCGAATCTGAGATTCCCCTAAGGAGAAGCACCCATGCCAGCAAAACAGATGACCTCGAAAGAACGCGTGCTTACGGCAATCCGGCATCAGACGCCCGACCGGGTGCCCATCGACTATTCGGCCAATGCGGGGATCGACGGCCAGCTCAAGGAGCATTTTGGCCTGAAGCCGAACGATTCCGTTGGAATCCGCCAGGCCCTCAACGTCGATTTCATCCAACTCAACCCCGCCTATACCGGTCCTCGTCTCCATCCCGAACTACCGGGCCGGAACGTCCATCCCTACTGGGGCATCCGCACCTGCTGGGTGGAGCACGGCAGCGGTGGCTATTGGGACTACTGCGACTTTCCGCTCAAGGACGCGGATATCGACACGGTCGAAAAGTGGCCCATGCCCTCGCCGGACGACTACGACTACAAGGGATTCGCCGAGACCGTCAAGGCCCACGCCGACTTTTGCGTGATGACGGGCAGCCAGGGCATGGGCGACATCATCAACAAGGGCGGCATGTTTCGCACCCCCGAGCAGGTGCTTCTCGACTTGGTCACCGAGGACCCCGCCTTCCTGCGCCTGACCGACCGGCGCATGGACATCGACCTGGAAACCATGCGGCGATCCATCGAGGCCGCGCGAGAGGGCATTGACATGGTCTACATGGGCGAGGATCTGGGCACGCAGAAGTCGCCCATGATCAGCCTCGACCTGTTCCGGCGCGTCATCCGGCCCCGCTTGCAGCGCGTGGTCGACGTAGCGAAGTCCTTCGATCTGCCCGTCATGATCCACAGTTGCGGCTCAAGCAGTTGGGCGTTTGACGATTTCATCGAGATGGGCATCGAAGTGGTGGACACTCTCCAGCCCGAGGCGACGAACATGGCCCCGGCCTATCTCAAGGACAAGTTCGGAGACCGTCTCGCCTTCCACGGCTCGATTTCGACGGCGGGGCCGGTCACGTTCGGCACGCCGGAGGATGTCCGCAACGAAGTCCGCGAAACCTTGGGAATCATGATGCCCGGCGGGGGCTATTGCCTGTCGCCCACGCATCTTCTCCAGGATAATTCGCCTATGGAGAACGTGCTGGCACTCTATGAAGCAGCGATGGAGCACGGTGCTTACTGAGGCAAATCTTACCCAGATGCGCGGAGAAAAAGGGGAAGAATCCTCGAGAACTGCAAACCGCACACTTTGGACTTCGAACATAGACAAGGAACAGAACCATGAACTTGCTGGACACTATCACTCTGCTGTCCCACGAATTCGGGACGACCGAATATGTGAAAGGCGGCGGGGGAAACACCTCGGCCAAGGACACCCAGACCCTCTGGGTCAAGCCATCGGGCACGACCCTCGCCGGGATGGCCCCGGACCGGTTCGTCGTCATGAACCGCGCGAAAATCGACCAACTCTACGAGGTCGAGGCGCCACAGGACCCCACCGGCCGCGAAGCCCTCGTTAAAGAAATGATGCAGGCCGCCGTCAAGCCCGATTCCACCGGACGTCCCTCTGTCGAGGCTCCGCTCCACAACACCTTCAGCGCCGCCTACGTCGTTCACACCCACCCCGCCCTTGTCAACGGCATGACCTGCGGCCACGACGGACAGAAAGCCTGCGGCGAACTCTTCCCCGACGCCCTCTGGATGGACTTCGTCGATCCCGGCTACACCCTCTGCATCCACGTCCGCCAAGAGATTCAGAACTACGTGGCCCGTCATGGCAAAGAGCCCTCCCTCGTGTTTCTCAAGAACCACGGCGTCTTTGTCGCGGGAGACTCTCCCGAGGAAATCCGCCGCCACTACGAGCGGATTCTGAAGGCCCTGGGCGCCTGGTACAAGAAAGCCGGCGTCGCCACCGAACTCTCCATCGGCCCCGCGCCCTCCGCCCAGGTCGTCGACAGCGTCACGGCCCAACTGCGCCAGTCTCTTCAGACCGGAGAAGCCGCCTTTGTGAAAACCAGCGGCGCTTTCCCCATCGCCGAGGGACCCCTTTCGCCCGACCATATCGTCTACGCCAAGGCCTATCCCCTTGTCGGGGAAACCTCCGCGGAAGCCTTGAATCGGTTCCGCACAAACCATGGTTATGCTCCGCGCGTCGTCGCGACCGAGAACGCCGTCTTCGGCATCGGAGACAGCGACAAGAACGCCGGCCTCGCCCTCGAGTTCGCCCAGGACGGGGCCCTCGTCGCCCAACTCGCCCAGGCCTTCGGAGGCACCGAACTCATGACCGACCGCGCCCGCGACTTCATCGAGAACTGGGAAGTGGAAGCCTACCGGCGAAAGGCCATTCAAGAATGAAGAAGCGAAACGTTGTCTTCGTGTTTGGCGACCAATGGCGGCAGCAGTCGATGGGCTATGCGGGAAACCCGACGGTTCTCACGCCAAACTTGGATCAGCTCGCGTCAAAGTGTGTGAATTTCCGGTTCGCCTTCGCGGGGAGTCCGGTCTGCACGCCCTGGCGCGCAAGTTTTCTCACGGGCCAATATCCCCTCACCCACGGGCTTTTCGTCAATGACGTGAGTCTGAACCCCGAGGCGCAAAGCATCGCCAAGTCCTTCAAGAGCGGTGGATACGACACGGCCTACGTGGGCAAGTGGCATGTGGACGGCCAAGGGCGAACGAACTTCATTCCTCGCGAGCGCCAGCAGGGCTTCGACTATTGGAAGGTGCTGGAGTGCACCCACGACTATAATCGCTCCTTCTACTATGAAGGCGATTCGGACGAGCAGAAACTCTGGGAAGGTTACGACGCCATCGCCCAGACCCGCGACGCCCGGGACTACATCCGCGACCACTCCGGCGACAAGCCATTCTTTCTCGTCCTCTCCTGGGGGCCACCCCATAACCCCTACGAGACGGCGCCGGAGGAATACCGTGCGCTCTATAGGCCCGAGAACATGGAACTTCGGCCCAACGTGCCAGAGGAAACTGCCGACAAGGCCCGGGAATGGCTGGCGGGATACTACGCCCACTGTTCGGCCCTCGACGCCTGCATAGGCGACCTCCTCGAAACCCTCAAGGAGAAGGGCATCGAAGAGGAAACACTTTTCGTCTTTACCTCCGACCACGGCGACATGCTCGGTTCCCAGGGTCTCGAACGTAAGCAGAAGCCTTTCCAGGAATCGATCCGCGTGCCTTTCCTGATGCACTGTCCCGAGCTGTTCGGACGGGACGGGAAAATGGTTGACGGGCTGATCAATGCGCCAGACATCATGCCGACATTGCTGAGCCTGTGCGGGCTGCCCGTGCCTGAGACAGTGGAAGGCCTCGATTTTTCCGGGTACCTTCGTGGTGGTGAAGATCCCTGCGACGGGGCGCGCGTGATCGCGTGCCACCATCCTTTCGGCGAGTGGTCCCGGAAGGGGTGGTCGGGCCGGAGCGACCACTCCGCGCCGGGGATGATCGGCCGGGAATACCGGGGACTGTACACCGGGCGCTACACGTACGCGAGGTCGTTGGAGGGCCCGTGGCTGCTCTTCGACAACGAGGAAGATCCCTTCCAAGTGGACAATCTGGTCAACCGGCTCGAACATGCCGACCTCCAGCGCAAACTGGACGAGTGGCTGGAGCGGAAATTGGAGGAGATGAATGATAGGTTTCTCCCCGGCATGGACTACATTCGAGAATGGGGCTATGAGG
>JABMPG010000449.1 GCA_013203855.1 bacterium | reverse complement strand
CCCCAGGACGGCAGAATACACATCAATGCCGACGGCCGCGAAGCCGATGTACGCGTCTCCTCCATGCCCACCGTAGTCGGAGAAAAGATCGTGATGCGACTGCTCGACCGCTCTCGTCTCGTCGTCGACATCAACGAAATCGGGATCGAGGGAGAGCAACTTCTCCAGATGAAATCCCTCCTCCACAGGCCCAACGGCATCCTGCTCGTCACCGGTCCGACAGGGAGTGGAAAAACCACAACTCTCTACGCGAGCCTGGCTCACCTCCGTTCCGTAGAGACGAATATCGTCACCATCGAGGATCCCGTAGAATATCAAATCGAGCGGATCACACAGATCCAAGTCAACGAAGAGCAAGGACTCTCGTTTGCGAAAACCCTCCGCTCCGTCCTGCGCCAGGATCCTGATGTCATCATGATAGGAGAAATCCGCGACCGGGACACGGCCGAGGTAGCCGTACAAGCCGCACTGACCGGACATCTCGTCCTCGCCACTCTCCACACCAACGAAAGCGCTGGCGCCCTCGTCAGGTTGATTGAGATGGGCATCGAACCCTACCTCCTCACCTCCGCTATCACAGGTGTTATCGCCCAGCGTCTTGTCCGACTCGTTTGCACCCACTGCAAGACCGTATATTTTCCCCCACGAGAACTTCTGAACCGGATCGGTTGGAAGGGGCGGAACAGCTCATTTGTGACAGGCCAGGGATGTGAACACTGCTTTGATTCGGGACTTCGGAATCGCGCGGGAGTGTTTGAAATCATGGTCATGGATAGCTCCCTGCGACAACTGATTCTCCAGAATCCCTCCGCGGATGCTATCCGCCACCACAATGTTCAACGCGGCATGCTCACTCTGCGCGACCAGGCGTTTCGTCTCGTAGAAGATGGCAAAACCAGCCTTGATGCCGTCATGCGCGTGCTCTTCCTGGGGGAAACCACCGAGGACATCGAGACAGTGCGGGAGGCTCAGAATGTCTAATCTTCACGCTTCAGCCAGCGGGGCCAGCGACACATCCGAAGACCTCCGGATCTCGCAGGGGAAAGCCTCTGTCGAGAGACCGCCGGTGAACGGACAAAGACGGCCCGGAGCCCCAACCGACTCTTGGCGCGATACCTCCGAATTCATTTTCAGCAAAATCCGTGCCCTCAAAAAACCGATCAAAGGGACCGAACTCTGCCTCCTCACCGGTCAACTGGCCCTCATGCTCGAAGCAGGCAGCAGCCTCGTGGAGACGCTGGAGGCACTGACGGAACAGACACAGAACGAGAAAACCGCTCAGGTTTTGAGGAGAATCTCAGGAGAAGTAAGCGGCGGAGCGCCATTGTCCAAGGCCCTTCGAGCCCATCCACGCGTTTTTCGAGAATTCTATGTCTCCGCAGTGATGGCTGGAGAATCCGGGGGCGGCTTAAGTCAGGTATTCAGTCGCCTGGAAGACTTTCTCCTGAAACGCGAGCGTCTCTTCTCAACACTCAGAAACGCCCTCATATATCCCGCGGTTCTACTTTTCCTCACACTCGGAGCGGTCACCTTCCTCGTTTCCTTTGTCCTGCCGCGCTTTATCGCGATTTTCAGCAGCACCGGCGCCATCCTGCCCTTGCCCACCCGAATGCTGCTTGCTTTGGCAGGATTCTGTCAGAACTACTGGTATCTTCTCGTCCTCTTCCTCGGAGCCGCGGGCGTGGGAGCCTGCATGATCCTGGCAAACCCCAAAACCCGCCCATATCTTTACCGCCTATTCCTCCGACTACCTTTGGCAGGGCCCCTTATCGTGTCCTTCCAGAGCTCCTCCTTCCTACGCATCACCGGAACCTTGCTGAATTCGGGGGTTCCCGTGATCGAAGCCATCGCCTTGGCGCAACACGCCTGCACCAACAGCCTCTTTCGCAATTCGATCGCCAGACTAACCCTGGCGATTCTCCAAGGAGACGGGTTTTCATCGACCTTCTCCAAGATGAGCCTCTTTCCGCCAATGGTTCGGCAAATGGTCGTGACAGGCGAAAGAACGGGAAAACTCAGCCGAACCATGACACGCATGGCCGACTACCTCGACGAAAATTCGGAAAAACAACTCAAGCGATTGAGCGCGCTTGCCGAACCCTTGATTATCATCCTTATGGGGGTGGTGATTGGCTTCATCGCTATCTCGATGCTGCTTCCCTTGTTCCGACTCAGCTCAATCATCAAGGGCGGAGCTTAGGGAACCGAAACATGAAAGGAGGGGATCACGACAGACAAAATGCGGCAAGGTTTTAGAGAACCGGCGCCTTCACCGCGAACACTTCAAGAGCAGCCATCGCCAGTCCAGCGCCAACCATCCCGTAGAAAGAGGCACAACATGCACACGTCGAGACGTAAAGCCTTCACCTTAGTGGAATTAATCATCGTTATCATCATCCTCGGAATCCTGGCCACCCTCGCAGTTCCTCAGTTCGTCAGCTCCACAAAAGACGCCCAAGAAGCAACCCTTAGGGGAAACTTGGCCGTCATGAGAAACGCAATTAGCCTCTACTATCACCAGCACGCATCCGATTACGCGGGAGCGGTGACCGAAGACGGCACCGGCACTGCTACCGCCGCGGGAGACAACCCCGCCGGCTTCGTCAACCAACTGGCTCAGTACACCGACAAAACCGGAAAAACCAACGCCACACTGGACCGCACCAATTTCCCATTTGGTCCCTATCTGATGCAAGGAATTCCCGACAATCCCCTTGCCCCCAATGGCGTGACCGCCAATTCCGTATCCGTCGTAACCGATGCCGGCGCATTGACCGCTGACGCGGTTCCCACGGCTGCATGGAAGTACAGCAAGGTCACCGGTCAGATTATCGCCAACATCGTAGCCTATCAAGGCTGGTAAGACGGGACCCGATGAACAGGCGAGGCTTCACTTTCCTTGAGTTGACAATCTTGGTCATGATACTGGGGATACTCTGTCTTCTCGCACTCCCAAGCCTGGATTCCGCCCTGGTGGACGCCAGGCTCTCCGCAGGGGCATCCGAAGTGAAGACCGCCCTCGATTACGCGCGAAACGTTGCCTGCTTCTCCGCTGGCCCCACACGCGTCATGATCAATCCCGCGCTCGGACTGATTCGGGTGGAACAAATGAAAACCCAGAACCTGGCCCTTTCCGGCCAGGAAGCAACCAAGGGATTCGTCGAGAATCGGCCCTTCCAGGCACTGGAACATCCCATCAGATCCGGATCAGACTACGATGTGTGCCTGACAGATAGTCGCTACGGCGGAGTCCGCATCACATCGGCTCTTTTCGGCTCCGGAAATGTTGTCACTTTCGACACCTTCGGCCTTCCCTCAACAACAGGCCTGGTGGTTCTCGCTCTTGGAAAACGAAAAATGGATGTGACATTAGACTCGGTCACCGGAAATGTGGTCTGTCTCAATCACACACAACCCTGAAAGGAGTACCTCATGGAAGGACTCACCTATGCCGACACGATTAACCTCATGTTCCAACTGGGTCTTCTGGTGCTGCTGTTTGGCATATACCGGGAGCTGCGCAACATCGGCGGCAAACTCTCGAAATAGACCCAAAGGATTCACCCTCATAGAAGCCCTCCTGTGCGTGGTCTTGCTCGCCGGCGCCGCGGCCACAATCGCCGCGATCTACACAGGAGGGCTTCACGCCATGGAAGCCGGACGGGAACGAGCCGAAATCGACGCCCTGCTCCGCAGCCGCATGGAGCAGATTCTCGCCACCGAATTCGCCGACCTTCACGACGGATCTGAAACCGTCACCCAAAACGGGCTGAGTCACACCATCACCTGGACCATTCTCCCAATCGACCTCGACGGAGACAGCGTGGACGATCCAACCGCGCGCGAAGTCCGGGTCGAGACCGATTCCTCACGGTTGGCAACCATCGTGGTCGATCATGAAGGCAAACTCGGAAAGATATGAAATGGCCCGAACACAGAGCCCTAACCCTGGTCGAGCTGCTAGTCTCCATCGCGATCCTCGGGATCATCTCCGCAACCTCGGTGGCCCTCCTTCACGTGTGCCTTAACACCCAGGCCTACGGCATACAACATTCCGAAACCCATCGGAAAGGCATGCTGGTCCTGGACCGCCTGACCCGACAAATTCGCACAAGCAGCGCCGTCCTGATCCCGAATTCCCACGCCCCGCAGCGCAACCTCCTCGCCCTATCCGGGTTCGTGAATGACGATCAGGACTACTACTTCGCAGACCCTCTCTTTCCTCGTATCGATGAAGACTGTCACGACAGGATGACCACAGATGGCAAATCGGGCATTCCCGATGTAGACGACGACGGAGACGGCTCGGTCGATGAGAATGAGAAGGAAGACGACGATGAGGACGCGGATAACACCTTCGATGGCACAAATCCCTGGTATTCGCCTGGATATGAGGGCGACGAAAACGAAGATACTCTGGATGGACAGGACAACGATGGAGACGGCAACATCGATGAAGACCTGAAGGAGGATATGAACGATGACGGAAAACCGGGGATTCGAGGGATGGACGACGATGGGGACGGATTCGTGGATGAGGGAGATTCCCACGACGACGACGAAGATGGAGTCAAGAATGAGGACCACCTGAATCCGGTCATCTACGAGTTCGATTCGCAGCAAAAACTGCTCTGGCAGAAGCATCCCCTCACAGGCACATCTCAGGTCCTGCTTTCGGATGTCAAAAACTTCGAGACACGCTTCGACGGACCGCTCCGCATCCTGGTCATCCTGAGCATCGAAGCGCCGGACGGCACGATTTCCACCTTCTCCGAATGGGCTTGCCCCCGAAATGTGCTGCAAAAATCCGGGAAACGGGTGCGGTAAATGACGGCTCAATACCGAACACCCTCCCCCTTCGAAAGAAACCGCCAACAGGGACTCGCCTATGTCGGTCTTCTGATACTGCTCATCGTCATCTCAACGCTGGGCTTGGCCTTCCTGGCGAGATCCGGGACAGAGGCGGCCGCAACCCTGTCCCGCAGCAACCAGATTCAGGCCGAGTACCTCACGGAAGCCGCAGCCCATCACGCCATGTGGCGGCTCCTCCATGAGATCAATTTCCCCCCGTCGGAAGACGTCTACTATCTGCACGACTTCGCCGGAGGACGGTATGGATACAAGGTTCGCCGTCACACCGATACCACGTTCGCCACCGTCGCGACTGTTGGTCAGATTGGACAAAGTACCGCCCACCAGAGCTACGTTCTATTCGTCAAAAACGAAAACCTTTACGCCGGAAACCACCTTCTCTACAACACGGACAACGGAGGAGAGGATCGCCTGCCCTGGCAACGGCAGTTCGACCGCCCGAACTGGTCCATTCCAAACCAGACCGTGGATAACGGTAACTCCAAGGTACACTGGTTGGAAGTGGAGTCTTCGTCCACCCGAAACGAGATGGTCATGGGAACCCTCGACGAAGACAACGACATCCATCTGGCTGTGTGGACACCAGAGGGCTGGGGACAGGACTGGGATTTCACGATCGAGTCCAACCGGGACCGAAAGGTCTTTGATATTGCCTGCGAAAGTGTGACAGGAGACGTTCTAGTAGTAGGGAGACACGCAGATTCGACTCTCCTCTACACAATCTGGAATGGTTCGACATGGACGACTCCTGCGGCGGCCTCGACGATTTTTCCGGCAGAGAAGATTCAGTTCATCGAGATGGAATCGAATCCTCTGAGCGATGAGATCTTGGTGGCGGTCGTCACAGATGCGGAAAAACTCTACCTCCTGCGCTGGAACGGCCATTCCTTTTCCACAGGCGGAACACTCATATCCTCCGTGCAGGCTGACGATACGTACATTGTGGACATCGCCTATGAGTCCATTTCAGGCCACGCGATGATCCTGTGGGCCGAAAAGAACATCTACACCTGTGGTTATTGCACCTGGGACGGTGCCACATTGAGCCACAAATCTATCGTCATGCCCTTTCTCCGAAAGGTTCGACTCGTGCAAATGGCCGCCGATCCAACCAGCGATTTCCTCTTCGCCGTCAACATTGATGACGACAATCGGGTGAGCTTGGCCACATGGAATGGATCGTACTGGGATGGGCAGCGGCGGCTTCTCGCCAGCACGGAGTTCACGGATCGACACTGCGTGGATGTGGCGTGGACAGCTTCCGGCTCCGAAGCCTTGGTCGCCTGGGGGAAGAAGGGATCAAGTCACTTGGAATACTTGCGATGGCCGAAGGACTCTTGGCTCGAGTATGCGTCTGTGCAGACAGGCCCAAGTTTCTCCAACGCCATTTCCGTGCTTCGCCTCTTTCCTATATCTGATGGCGACGAGATGCTGCTGATTGTGGACAATAACGATGAGAACCTCTTCTACACATTGTGGACAGAAGGCGTTTTCCCGGTCGATCCTCCGAAAATGATCGCCAACAAAGCATCCAACAAGGCGCGGATGCCCTTTGATCTGGCGATCCCGAAAACTCCTGAGACCAATCCTTGACCTTCATCTGAACGGTGACAACCTTTGTGAAGACCATCTTCAATAGGACCCGGTGTTCTCCCGTGGGGCTGCAGATAGCGGACTCGGCTCTCCACGCCGTCCAGTATTCCCGCTCCAATGGTCACGTGCAGGTCCGAACAGCCAGCCAGCGGATCAGCGAAGACGATCTCCACACCGATCTAAGGAAGTTGCTCGACCAGCACGATTTCACGGGCCGGGAAATCATCGCCGCCATGCCCAGCCGAGACGTGGACGTCCGCCCTCTTCGACTGCCTATCGAATCGAAAGACATGGACAGCGAGGCATTCTTGGGCGCTCTGACGCGAAATGCACGCTCAGTCCTCCTATACGATCCGGCCGAGGCGGTTCTCGACTATCTCCCCCTTGGCGAAGAGGAGAACGGACAGAAAGACCTGAACCTTCTCCTCGTCGCCACCCGCAAAGAGCATGTCAACAGATTGCTCGCGCACTTCGACAAAGCCCACGTCAAATGTCGGGCACTGGACGTAAGCGCGCAAGCGGGCCTTCGAGCCGTCTGCCAAGGCCCAGAAGCGTGCGCCCTCATCGAACTCGACCATCTCAGCACGAATTTCTCCGTTGGACGGAACGGCAGTCTTCTCTTCAGCCGCCTCATCAAGTTTGGCATGAAGAAGATCCTGGATGAAGTCGCGGACGCCCTGGGCCTCTCCCTTCCCGAAAGTGAAAACAGCCTGGCCCGGTTCGGCTTGGATCAGAACGTTGGCGTCTACAAAATCGAGGAAGCCGCGACCAGTGGCGTGCTGGATCGAAGCCTGCTGTCATCTGTCCTGCACGAAGCCGCCCTCCCTGCCTTGAAGCGAATCGCCGACGAAGTCGGCCGCTCCCTTCAGTATTTCAGACGACTGAACCAGGACCTGAACGTGCCTCAGGCCCTTCTGACCGGCCCCCTCATTCCCGAAGGCGTCCTCGAATACCTTCAGAATCGTCTGGGGTGCCCCGTCTCACTGGCTGACCCGTTTTCAAACATGCTTGACATCTCCAACAAAGGCCCCATGCGCCATGGAGAACACGCTTGCATTTACACGGTCGCAGCGGGCCTGGCTATCAAGGAAAAGTGCGAATGGATGAACACTCAATAGACCTGTTGCCCAATGAATACCGGCAACGCAAGTCGATCCGCCATATTCTCGCACTATGGACCACCTTGGCGCTTTTCGCGACCTTCGTGATGTTGTCGGCGGCAGGCCTGATCAGATGGCAAGCAGACAAACAGGAAAAAGCCCTCGAAACCATGCGAGAACAGGCGAGCGAAATACAGAAATGGACCGAAGAAGCCGAAACGATTTCCCAGGAGATCGAGACGGCCGTTCAAGACCAGAAGATGGCCCGCGCTCTCCTCCGGGAACCCTCATGGAGTACGCTCTTGAGTGATATCTCACTGGCCGTCGGCTCCCGTCTCTGGCTTTCGGACCTGGATATCCGATCTGAAAAAGGCAAGAACCCCACAATGGATGAGAGCGAAACGGAAAAGGCCACAATCTCTCTCACGGGAGCCGCAACATCGAACAAGGAAGTCGTTGCCTTCATGGAACGTTTACGCCGCTCGCCGCACCTTGCGGACCTGGACCTGCGTGTTTCAAAAATGCCACGACTGTCCAGCGACAAACCCATAGTCGAATTTCAGATTATAGGGAATATCGCGCTCGGAGAACTGCCTTGAAGCCCCGAGTCTCCCCAGCAATCCATGTTCTTCATCTCGTCGGATTCTGCCTGGTCCTTGGCCTGACCACCCTTCTCTACGCATATACCGTTCGTGCCGGTGCGGAAAACGTCGCACAATTACGAGAGGAGCAGGAGCACTTGTCCCGCAAACTGAACCTGCTCACCGAACTGAATCACAGCCTTTCAGAAGGCCGAAAAACATTGAGCGAAATAGAGAATGGCAGGTCGCGCATCAAACAACGCGTCCCGGACACAACGGACTTCTCGGCATTCTACTCCGACCTTTCAGAATCCGCCGCGCTTGCCAACGTGCTTGTTTCCGAGATTCAACCCGGAGCAACGCGTACCGGGCAAGAATATCTCGAAACGCCAGTCAGCCTCCAGGCCGTGGCACCGTTCGAGAACTTGAACCTGTTTCTATTCAACATTGCCCAAATGCCCCGCCTGGCAAAACTGGGCGCCCTCTCAATAAAGCCAACCGGACAAATGGAACTGTGCGAAGCGCGTTTGACCCTCCTTATCTACGCCATGCCCGAGGAGAGAACCCGCTGATGTCAACCAGGAAAAGCCTGATCCCCAAAGGCGCACAGATTCCCGTAGCCCTTATATTGGGCGCTTTGCTCGTACTTCTCTTCATCCTGAGGATCAATGCCCTGCGATCCGATTCTCCTGCCGAAAACCCCGATTTGGCCACCCCCGTGCCATCAACTGACGCCGATCCGAGCCACCAGGCAGCACTCGAACATCTTCGAGATTCTCTTGCGAGCGCCAGGCAACTGCCCCCCTCCGTTCCACCCAAAACCAAGACTCCTCCCGTTCCGGGGCGGAATCCCTTCCTCATCCCAGAAGCCGCTCTTGCCGAAATGTCCGAGGGAAATCTGGCACGACTGACTCGCAGCCTCTTTCACATACCCGAGAGAATCCCCGAAAGCATAGAACAGAAGCCGCCTGAACCTCCCGACGGACCAACCCGAGAGACAAGACTCAACCAGATCATACTCACGGGCACATTTGTCACCGACCGGGTACGCTTGGCCAGGATCAACGGGGTACTGTGCCAATGCGGCGACGAAGTACAGGGCTTCCTTCTTCAGGAAATTGGTGAAAGACGAATCACCCTCGTCGATCACCTGGGAACCCAGACGATAGAAATGAGAAACGAGGCCCTGCGATGAACCGAAAGATTGCGCTTGCTCTGACCCTCTGCCTTGTTCTGGCCGGCGCTGGCTGGCAACCGATGGCTGAAGACACTTCCCCCATCACCCTCAATTTCGAAAATGAGGAATTGTCTTCCGTTCTCAGGATGCTGAGCCTGTCCCGCCAGATCAATATCATCGCCGGCCCGGAAGTCTCCGGCCAAGTCTCGGTCAATCTCTACAACGTGACCTTTGAGGAAGCGCTCCGCTCCATCCTGGCCATCGGAGGATTCACCTATTTCAAAAGAGGAGACATCATCTTCGTCACCACCGAGGCCCGGAAAAGCGAACTCCCTCTCGCCGGCCGAGACCTGGAAATTCGGATCTACAGAATAGAACACGCCAACGCGAACTCCATCGTCGAGAGCGTGACCCAGTTTCTCTCACCAAGCGGCACGGCTGTCTTGAACAAGGAAGAACGATTCCTCGTTGTTGAAGATTCTCCAGATTACCTCGCCCGCATCGAAAACCTGCTACACGTGCAAGACATCCCCGCCAGACAAGTCATGATTTCCGTCCGAATTCTAAAGGTCAACCACGATGACAGCCTCGAAATAGGAGCACAATTCGGCCCCATACGCCCCGTGCGCCTGACTGATTTTCTCACCAATGGATTCGCCCAGGACCTGACCAGTCTCGCACCCAGCACCCAAGGCTTCTTCTGGGGCGCCACCCAGGCCAACAGACGTTTGTTCATGGATTTCCTCTCAAAGAAAGGAAAGGTTAAGGTGTTGGCCGCCCCCGAACTCCTCGCCCTGAACGGACAGGAAGCCAGCTTGATAGTCGGATCTCGAAAAGGCTTCCGAATCACAACAGTCACTGAAACGGCGAGCCTCGAAAGCGTCGAGTTCCTGGAAGTTGGCATCCAACTCGATATCACACCCTACATCGCCGAGAATGGTCTGATCCGCCTTGAAATCCACCCGAAGGTCTCCAGCGGTGACGTCGATACCGAAACCGGCCTACCTTCGGAGGACACCACCGAAGTGGATACCGTGCTTATGGTTCAAGACGGAAAGACCGTCATCATCGGCGGCCTTCTGAATTCAGAAACTCAGCGCGTGCGCCAGCAAGTCCCTATCCTCGGAGATATACCCATCATCGGGATCTTTTTTGGCCGCAACAAATGGTCCACCGTGAAGACCGAACTCATCCTCATGATCACGCCCACAATCGTAGGCCCCGAATTCGGCCCTGCCATGTCGGAAAGGTTTGACCACTACACCGACATACCGAAAGAATTCTCTCAGGAGCAGATCGCCCCCCTCCAAACACAAGAGAAAAACATCACCGACACCATGCCCTGGGCTGGCAAGATCCTCCCGGATCAAGACGAAAACCAAGACTAATCGTAACTCGAGAACAGGACCCGAACGCCATGAAAAAGCACCGCCGCCTGCTCATCTGCTTCATCGCGCTTCTCAGCTTCATAGCCGGCGCCCTCTTCGCTCCTCTGCTTCAAGGACGCCCTGTCCAAGCTGCTCAAACCTTTGGCCCGGAAGACATCGACAGCGTACCCCCCAGTTTCCTCCTTGGGGGCGACCGAAACGTGGCAGTCCTCCGCGAGATTCTCGCTGCAGTGCGACGAGACGACCAGAATCTGCAACACATTGAGCGCCTTCTTACAGACATTGACCGATCCTGCCGAAAACTTGTCCAAGAATCGGAAGAAACCAATCGCATTCTCCGCCAGCCTCAAGACAAAGACAAACCACTGACAGATTCTCGACCCTGAGCCACAAAACATATTACTCGACATTACCACACCCACCTTCGGACAAAACATTATCAAGAATTGTGTTTGACCTTCGACAACCCTGGCGATCTGCCAAGAACCGCTGAGACATCGCCACCCCTGCTGCCCTTCGATGGCGACCAAGCGTTCGGGACTCCAGTGATGAGGGAGTGCCCACCGAACCCATCTACGAACTCAAGAGCCGCCACCCAGACTAATTCACCGAATGGGGTATCCCCTTAAGTGATGTTGATACTACATCTTGTATCCTTGGGGTTTTGGCCCTCGGCAGTGCGCCACGATATCCTTGTAAGGCACGGCTTCGGCGGCCACGGCCTGCT
>JABMPG010000448.1 GCA_013203855.1 bacterium | reverse complement strand
TCCTTGCCGGTGCCGCTTTCTCCGCGGATGAGTACGGTCATGTCGGAGGGGGCGACATGGGTGATCTGGCGGCGGACCTGAAGCATGGCGGGGCTGGCGCCGACAAACTGGTTGGAGGCGTCGAGCTGACGGTCGAGGGCCTTTCGGCTTTCCTCGAGTTCGGTCTGGAGGTGGTTGCGCTCCTTCTTTAGCTCCTGGACGAGGCGCTCGTTTTCCCAGGCGAGACAGAAGCGTTCGGCGGCGCTGCGGACGGTCCGGACGAGGAGGAAAGTGCTCGGTGGCTTGATGAGATATGCGAAGACGCGTTCGTCGATGGCGGCGAGGGTCGTTTCGATGGAGGGCTGGCCGGTCAGGAGGATCACTTCCGTCCTGGGATGGGCGCTTTTGATCCGTCGAGCGGTCTCGAGTCCGGACATACGGGGCATGTGGAGGTCGAGGAGGACTACGGGATACTCGTAACTGGCACATTTTTCTAGGGCTTCTTCACCGTCCTGGCAGGGACAGGGGAGGAAGCCAGCCTCGCGGAGCATCTCGGACACGAGGGCGAGAACCATCGGCTCATCGTCTACGACAAGGACTGGTGTGCCTTTTGGGAAACCATCGGGCGCCTGGTTCTCGGTGCTGATGGTTGCTCCTGATGGGGAACAATCTTGTGTTCTGTCGCCGCAAGAGGGCGCTGGCAGCATGGATGGAACTCCCACGGGCTCGTCGGTTACTTTTTTCTCAAGTAGGCGTATGAAATGGGGACCTGCTGGGCAAAAGGAGCTTGGTGAGGATCGTGGGGAATCGGAACCGCTCCCCTCAGTTTGCGGACCTCAATGTCCTCTTCAGTCGCCAGTGTTTCGAAAAGTTGGGAGACGGGCACGGCCTGAACGTCGTCGTCGCCGTTGCGGCACACGAAACCCTTTATCTTCCAGTTCTTTCTGAAAAGGAATTGTCCCTGTCTCTTGCAGGCGCCATCCTGGCGGAGCACAAACCATGTCCCGTTGACCTCAAAGAAGACCAACATGACTCTGCCTTTCGGTCCATTCCAGCCGATTGCCTTCTGTATAGGTGAGAACCAACCGTGTTGTCAACATGAATTTCCGCAAAACACGACTATGTAGGTTATTGGAGTGACACCGGGGGCCTTGGTGGGAAGACAGGGGAAGAGCGGGGCGTGTTGCGCCCAGTCGAGGAAACCTATGGCCATCTGACATGAACTACTCAAAATCCAATGATTCGCTCTCGCTTCGCCCCCTGCAGGGGCTGAGGAGATCTCTTTGCGACTCGGCAGTCACTGCTCAATCTGACTTTGAGTGTTCCCGTGGTCAACTGACGACATTCAGAAGAGAGTTCGGGCGCGAGACGGATTGGCCTCGCGCCCGGGGAGGTGCTGACTTGATGAGAAGAGGACTCAGAAACGATCCCAGACGGGCAAGGCCCCGGCGGGAGTGCGCGGGGGTTGCAGGGGTTGCAGCTGCTTTTCGGTGGACTGTTTGGGATCTCCGTTCCCGTCGACTATCGTCCAGTAGAAGGTAAAGGTCTGGCTGGTTTCGGTGACTTCTTCGATGTGTTCGAAGGGATAGCTGTCCACGGTCACGCTCTGCCAGGCTCCTTCGCCGATGCGGAAGTGCAGCGTGGCGGTCTGCACCTGGTCGGGCTTATAGGGCAGAACGGTGTAGGCAAAGTAGGAGCGGGGATCGATCTGAAGGACGTATCCGGGCCCGAAGTCGCCTATGCCTTGGGGCAGGGCGATCGTCTGGTTTGTATCGACGCCGTCCACGTCCGTGAGGTCGGAGTTGGCGAAGCGGGGAGCGAGAACGGCCGAAGATTCCACCGTGAAGCCGATGATTCCCTTGGCCGGGACGGTCAGGGCCAGCTGGCTGTTGCTGACGGGTGCTGTGGTTTTCTGGCCGGCGGCGCTGTAGACGGTGGCGGATCCCGAAAGGGCGGTTCCGCCGGTGATCTCGTTTCCGAGAGTGACGGTGATGTTAATGGCCTGGTCGTCCTGGTTCATCAGAGCGGCGGCGAAGAGGCCATTTTTGCGCGCGCCCAGCCAGTCGATCTGCACGTTGTCTACTTCGATGAGGCCGCGCTTTAGCCAGATCCACATGGCGTTGAGATCGAAAAACCGGCCGGGGGCGAAGCCGTAGACCTTGTTGTCAAAATAGGCGTAACCGTATTGGCGAATCCAAGGGAACTCGACCTGCTTGTCCGACCGGGTCCAGGCCATGGTGATGAGGAAGTCTTCGATCTTGGCCAGAAAGGGGGGGATGTGTGTGTACTCGATGCAGGAAATGTCGGGTCCGACGAAGGGGTAATCGGCCTTCATGTAATTGGTCATCATTCGGTCGACGTAGTAGCCGGGATAGTTGGCGGCGATGCCGATGGTGTCGTGGCGGGCCACGGTTTCATAGAAGCTCTCTCCGGTGTACTCGGCGAGTCGCGCCAAGTCGGCGGTGTAGCAGGTCATAGTGATGTTGGGGCTGCGGAAACCTCCGGGCGAGAGTTGAGGGCCGTGCTCCATGTTGCGTCCGACACGGCTGAGGAGCCAAGCGGGGACGGTTTCGTCCTGAAGATTGTCGAAGGCGCCGGGGGCGCGCTCGATGGGGGCTCCGGTGGGGTAGTGATCGCCCGGGAACTGGTAGCCGAGAATCATGCGTGTGTCGCCGTTCCAGCCGTGGACGCTGGAGCCCGCGATCTCCGAATCGTGGAAGAAGCCTTCGCTTTTGAGGGTCTCTGCGCTGAGAAAGACGTTGCCGTCCGGGACCTTGGGCTGGACCCAGGTGCCGTGGGCGATGAGTTTGCGGGCGGAGTCCTCAGCCGCGTCGAGGTATTTCGTCTCGCCCGTTACTTCGTACATGCTTAGCAGGGCGGGGAGCCAGGGAGCGGTGGTCATGATTTCGAAGCCGCTTCCGGCGATAATGACATCGGGAGTCCAGTCCACGAAAAGGGCGATGTACTCATCGGCTCCGGCTCTGGCGGATGCCAACAGGGCGGGGTCCTGGGTGAAACGATAGCGGTAGATCTCTTCCATGAAGGTCATGTCGGGTGCGCCCTGGTTTCCCATTCGGCCCAGGCCCCACCTCCGAAAGGCGCCTTGGAAACCGGCTTGGCGATAGGCGGTGGTCTGGCCGCGGCTCATCAGATAGAAGCCTCCCACGACGCTGGAAGGCCAGCTCGCGATGCCTGTCAGAGACACGGGGTTGGTCGGCAGTGGCTCGCTGCTGGGCAGGCCGATCCATTTCCCCGGACGGGACAGGTTGTAGGCCATGGTGGGGATGGTTCGCTTCACGTACCAGTCCCGGTCCTCGGTGAAAAGGTAGTTCTGGACCAGCGTCAGCGGCGAGCTGTGATTGTAGTTGTTGATAGTTCCGTTGGGCGTTTCGACATAGGCGTGGGCCATGGCCTTTTCGTTCCATCCGCTGGATTGCTGCTCGGACAGGATCAGATCCTGGACGTTGAAGATCGTGTCAGTCAGGGAAGCGTAGTAGTTCTTCTTGACGTCGCGAATTTCAAGAATGTCATCGGTGACGTGACGGAACAGGTCGTTCCAGCCACCGGGTTGAATGAGGGGGCGATAGGTGAAGGAGAAGATCTCTCCGGCGTCCAGGGCCGAGCCTTCGCCTCCGGGCAGAGGCGCGAAGAGCCAGGGCTGAGCGCCTCCGAGGGGACCGCGGATCCCGAGGCCGAAGAGGCTGTTCGTCTCGTTGGCCCACCGATAGGGAATGCTGGAGGGGTCGGGAATGACGCCGTAGCTGATCTCGTCCAGACCGGCGATGGGTTGAGCAATGGCGAGGCTCATGAGGCTGGTGGCGTTGGAGGAGACGTTTTCGCGCACGATGGCGGGTATGGGAGGGATGTACTTGCCGAGATAGGGCTTAGCGCAGAGAACGTAGTTGACGCCCGTCATCTCGGTCTCGGGGCCGTTGGCCATGCCGAGGCTATAGGATCCTGTCTGTGCGGCCAAGAGGTCGCACTGCACGATGGGCTCCGCGAGATCGATCGGAATGCTCCAGGTAGCGGTGAGGGTGGCCAGGTCGGTGGCGGCCTTCAGTTCCATGGTATGGCTGTCGATCTTGCGCATCTCGGACGGCACGAGCCACTGCAGTTCGCCGGCCTGGAAGATATTGGCGGTGGTCTGGGTCGTCAGGCCGCCGGGGCCCTCCGTGACGCAATGCCAGGTCGAGGAGGCAAAATCGAAGTTGCCGGCGTAACTGAATTCTTTCGCGTAGAGGGCCACATAGGTGAAAAGATCGGTTCGATCTCCGATGGCATGCCAGGCTCCTTCGCGGAAGACCGAGGTCTGTTTCTGGACGATGGTGTGGCTGTCGGAGGGAGTCTGGAAGAACTGAACGCGGACCAAGTCGTTGCCGATTTCCTCCTGAGCTGTGGGGGGGTCTTCGGACGTGGCCCAGTCGGGCGGTTGCGTGGCGCTGTCCCCGAATCGGGATTCGACCAGGGTCGCGATCTGAAGCAGTGCCTCATAGGTGTCGGGTGGGGTGAAGTTGATATCGTTTGTGAGAAAAATTGCGTCGAACCGGGCGAAGTAGCTGGAGCTGTCCACGAGTTCGATTTTGAGATCGCCTGCGCGAAGGGTGACGGTGGTGCCGATTTCCCAGCCGTATCCTTCATGGGAGCCTTCATCGGCAAAACGTTCGTCATAGACGCCGTCGTTCAGGCGGACATTGAAATAGCGCGTGCCGGGGAGGAAGGAGGCATACTCCCGGCACCGCACCCAGACGCGATAGGTGTCGGTGGTGGGGACATCTGCCGTGACCATTGCCGGGGCGGCGCTTACGTCATGGTTCTGTAGTCCCTTGAGAATCTGGCCAGTCAAGGAACCTTCTTCGGATATGAACTGCCACGTGCCGAGGTTGTTGGCAAAGGATACGGGCATCACCAGGAGATTGGTCAGGGGGGGAGCGGGCGGCAGGGAAGTGACGAGGTCGGCGATCGCCTCAACGCCCGAGAGACTGTCGGGCGGGGGAGTGGAGCTCAGGTCGGGCGTGAGAAGGAGTGCGTCGAATCGGGCATAGCCGGCGGAGGTGTCGATGATCTGGATTGGCAGAGAGCCTGCGTTCAGAGTGACGATGCCGCCGTCTTCCCATCCCAGCCCATCGTGGAGTCCTTCATCGGCGAATCGTTCCTGGTAGAATCCGTTTCCGAGGCGGACATCGAAGAAGCGAATTCCGGGCCGGTCGAACTGAAACTCCCGGCAACGGACCCAGACGCGGTATTGTCCGGTGGCGGGAATGTCGGCTTCTCCTTGAGCGGAGAAAGCGTCGCTGGGATCGCCGTCAATCTGACCGTAGAGGATCTGGCCGCTCAGCGAGTTGGTGTAGTTGATGATCGTCCAGGTGCCGAGGCGGTTCTCAAAGCTGCTGGCCATACAAAAACGGCCGGGCGCGGCGCTCGCGATCATGGGCAGGATCAGGAGCGCGCAGAAGGCGAATACTCCGAGGGTATGGTACAGCCTCCCTCTCTCATTTTCCGACCAGCCGTGCTTCATCTCAGTTTTCTCCTTTTCGGGGAACTCCCAGTGGTCCGTAATGCAAGAAAAGCGGCAATGGGAGAGTGGGGAACAAGACTTTTGAATTCTACCAATTCCCCAGCTCAATCACCACGGGAATCAAGTTTCTGTTTCCGGTATTTTCCGAGGCGAACGGGCCCGGGCGTCATGTTCGTAGCCTGGTTTTCTGGCCACCGTGAAATATGTGAAGATGGGGGAGTGCGCAGGGCGTCCACGGTCTCTTGAGGTATATCTGGAAAGTACTATGTCCTGGGTGGACATTTGCTTGTGGCATTGCCACCTCCGGCGCTGTCGTTTTGATGGTTCTTGCTTCATTGATGGTTGATCTGGTGAGGGCTATCCCGTGCTCTCTCGGGGCTGTGAGGATGTGGGGCCGCTGGCCCGGAGATGCGCTTCGATTCCCTGGGTTTTGTACCTTGGCGCCTTAGGCGCCTTTGGTGTTTGGCCATTGACTATGCATCCGAGGGGCGATGACGCCTTCAACGCCTTTGAATCGGCAGGGCTGAGTCATCTGTAGTTTGACATCGCATGGTCTTGAGAATATTCTGAAAGGGCGTTCGATTGGGGACTTCTGAACTTGACTTCGGCGATTCGGAATGGTTAAGGTTATTGGCGATAAACTTGGTGGAGTTGTCTATTGCAGAGTAGATGGCATTTTAGGAGCAGAACCGTGAAGAATGGTAACGTCCAACCTCCCGAGAGTTGTGGCGAGAATGCCCGCGAGAGTCTGGGTGTTCTGGGCTCATTGAGCGAATCTGAGCGCTATTGTCTTCTGGCCGACATGGCCATGGACTGGGAGTACTGGGTCAGGCCGGATGGAAGCCTGGGGTATGTTTCGCCTTCCTGCGAGCGCATTACGGGCTATCGTGCGGATGAATTCATTCAGGATCCCGATCTGATGCGCCGGGTTGTTCATCCTGACGATTGGCGACGGGTGGGGGAAGATCATATTCGGAAGGTGGCCGAGTGTCCCAGGGAGGCGTGTGACCGGCTTGAGTTTCGCGTTATCCGGCGGGATGGGGTCGAGCGTTGGATCAGTCACTTGTGTTGGGAGTTTCGAGACGCCCAGGGTCGCCCGCTGGGGAGACGGGGGTCGAACCGGGACATCACGGACGAGGTCGCCGAGAGGGAAACATTCGAAGAATCTCTGGTGGAGAGCGAGGGACGGTTTCGTCTGGCCGTCGGTTCGGACATCACTGCCCTCAAGAAGTCCGAGGATGCGCTACGTGAGAGCCAGCGTGATCTGAACCGGGCCCAGGCCGTCGCTCATACCGGCAGCTGGCGGCTGGATGTGCGGGAGGATCGACTGATCTGGTCCGAGGAGAATCACCGGATATTCGGGGTGCCTTGCGGCACGGCCATGACTTACGAATTCTTTCTGAAAATAGCGCATCCCGAGGACCGGGGTTTTCTTCAGGAGAAGTGGACGGCTGCCCTGGCGGGCGCGGCGTATGACGTTGAGCACCGGATCATCGTGGACGGGAGAGTGAAGTGGGGGCGCGAGCGGGCGGAGCTGGAGCTGGATGAGAACGGGAATCCGGTGGCTGGTTTCGGGACGACGCAGGACATTACGGATCTGAAGCAGGCGGAGGAACTGATTCAGAGCGAGGCTCTTTTCCCGCAAGAGAATCCGTTCCCGGTATTGCGCGCGACGGAGGAGGGTATTCTGACTTTCGCCAATCGAGCGTCCGCGAGTCTCCTGAGATGTTGGGGATGTGGCGTGGGAGAAGTCGCTCCGGAGGCGGTTCTTGAACTGATCCGGGAAGCTGTCAGGGACGACCTGCCTCGTGAGACTGAAGTCCGTTGCGATGACCGCGACATCTGGCTGGTTCTGGTCCCGATTACGGAGAAGGGACATGTCAACATTTACGGCCGCGATGTGACCAATCGCAAAGCGGTCGAGGATGCTCTGCGAAGGAGCGAACAGCGCTATCGCAGCCTTTTCATCTCGATGAGCGAAGGCTTCGCCCATAATGAACTGGTTGTGGACGAGGAGGGCCGCCCGGTCAATTACCGCTTTCTGGAACTGAATCCCGCCTTTGAGGAGCAGACGGGTCTGAAGGCGGCCGACGTGGTGGGCCGGACCGTGCTGGAAGTGATGCCGCAAACAGATCTGTTCTTGATTGAACGCTATGGTCAGGTAGTGCTGACGGGGCAACCTGCTCATTTCGAATCTTATTTTGGGGCTCTGGATCGTTGGTATGAAGTGCATGCGTTTCGAACGCAGCCGATGCGCTTCGGCGTGGTGTTTCTGGACGTGACGCAACGGAAAATCGCCGAGGAACGGCTGCTGAAACTGAACGCGGAACTCGAGGACCGGGTGAGAGCTCGGACGGCGGAGCTGGAGCAGCGAGCCGAGCAGCTGGCGCGTCTCGCATCGGAACTGACCCTGGCCGAGCAGCGAGAACGCCGGCGCCTGGCGCAGATACTGCACGATCATCTCCAACAGCTGCTCGTTGGCGCGAAGTTTGGTCTTGAGGCACTGGTCCGTCGGGTTCCGGAGGATCAGAAGGACCGGGTTGTTCAGATTGATGATCTTCTCACCGAATCGATCCGGGCCTCGCGGTCCTTGACAATGGAACTGTCCCCGCCGATCCTTCACGAGGCGGGTCTGGCCGCGGGGTTGGAATGGCTGAGCCGCTGGATGGCGGAGAAGCACGGCCTGGAAGTAAATCTGAAGGGGGATTCCGACGCCACGACGGATCGTGAGGATGTGAAGGTGCTGCTCTTTCAATCTACGCGAGAGCTGCTTTTCAATGTGGTGAAACACGCGGGGGTGACCCAGGCGCGCGTGGAACTTACCCGTCAGGGCGATGACCATCTGAGGGTCGAGGTCAGCGATGGAGGGGTGGGTTTCGAGACGAGCGAGATGTGGGATCGGTCCAGCCGCATGTCGGGCGGCTTCGGGCTTTTCAGCATTCGGGAGCGGCTTCAGATGCTGGGCGGAAGACTGGAGATCTCTAGCGAGCCGCAACATGGCTCCCGGTTCACGCTGATCGCGCCGATGAGAAGCCCTTTGGCCGCCGCTCGAACGGACGCCTTGCCGGAGAAAGATGATCTGCCGGAAGAATCTGCCATTATTCTCCGGCGCGATATTCCGGATCAGATCATCAAGGTTCTTGTGGTGGACGATCACGCCGTCATGCGGGAGGGGCTGACGTACTTGCTGGAGGATGAGGAAGATCTGGAGGTGGTGGCCGAGGCTCCCAGCGGCCGGGAAGCGGTCCGTCTCGCCGGGCAGCTGCGGCCGGATGTGATCCTGATGGATTTCAGCATGCCGGGAATGGATGGTGTGGAAGCGACGCGGATCATCCATGCCGAGCATCCCGAGATTCGGATCATCGGCTTGTCGATGTACGAGGAATCGGACCGTTCGGCGGCGATGCTGGCGGCGGGCGCGGCGACCTATGTGACGAAGAGCGGCCGGCCAGAAGCGCTGGTGGCGGCGGTTCGCGGATTGGGGAGTCGTCGAACAGACGAATGATGCCGGGCGCTAGGCTTTGAACAGCCAGGCCGGGCCTTTCCCGTAACGTTTTTGCGCGGCATCGTAGAGCGCCCGGGCGAGGGCTCTGAGCGTTCGCCAGGCGAGAGATCTTTCGGCCGTCAGCAGCCGGGGGAGCGTTCGGAGCGTTTTCGTTCCGGTCTCGACCGCGACGAGTTGGAATTTCAGACGCATCCGGTTGTTGAGCGGGGCGTGCTTAGAGATGAATAGCAGGCGGTTTCGCAGTCCGTAGTAGGTCTTGAGGGGCGAGTCTTTTCCCGATGAGCCGTATCCCTTGTGATACACATGGGCAGCCGGAACCTCGACGGTCCGCCATCCGGCCTTTTGGGCGCGGACGGCCAGTTCCGCATCCTCGCAGTAGAGATGGAACCGTTCGTCGAACGGACCCTCTTCCCGGAGAAAATCCGACCGGGCCAGCAAAGAGCATCCCTGGACGAAATCGACGTCCACGACGGGGGCACGGGAGGCGTCGGGCGGAACCCGGAGAAAAAGCCATTTCCGCCAGTGGATCTTCCAGCCCGAGTAAAACAGTTCGTCCGGCTTGTCGTGGCGGTATACCCGGGGCCCGAGGAGGGCCAGTTTCGGGTCCGCTTCGGCTTGCTGGAGAAGTCTCTCGAGCAGGTCGGGTTCGACCGTCAGGTCGTTGTTGAGGATAAGGGCGTAGGCGTAGCCTTCTTTGATGGCGCGGCGAAGGGCGACGTTGTTGCCTCCGGCATAGCCGAGATTTTCGCCGGTGTTCTCGAGTTCGACATCGGGCAGGGCGTCGCGGATGGCTTTGCGGGATTCGGGGCGGGAGCCGTTGTCGACAACCAGGATCCGGAAATTCGCTCCGATCATCTTTTGGACGGACCGGACCGCTTCGATGGTGTCCGTTTCCCAGACG
>JABMPG010000447.1 GCA_013203855.1 bacterium | reverse complement strand
TTCCTCTCCCGTGTTCACGATCGGGCTTTGAGGAAATCCGGACTTCTATAACTTGCTGGGCTGTGATCAAAGTTGAGAGAAGGCCGCCGCCCCGCGCGCAAACTTTAGAACGGCAGAGCCAGATCGTCCGGGGTTCGCTCGGGCTGAGGCTCGGACTCGGAGGCAGGGGGAACAGCGGCGTCGGGCATGAACGCCGGAGTATCCGCCGTTTCATCTCCGCCGTGCATGGACACATCCTCGTCCCAGACCTCCTCGAGTTCAGTCGGAATATATCCCCGCTCGATTCGTTCCGCCTGCCAGACGGCCAGAAGATGGGGCGGTATCTCGTTGGGATTTTCGATCTGGTTCTTCACCGGGTCCGGGTTCTGGTATTTCCAATACGGAAAGTCCTGGTATCCCGGGCTGATAGCAGTCGGTTCCGTTCCTTTCACGAAGGGCACATGGGACAGGACCTGCTCTTCTCCGTGACGGCCTTGGGGATCGATGAGGAGCCCGGTCTGGGAAGAGATATCGCGGAAGACGATATTCGCGGGCACGTCGAAGTCCATCTTCCAGTCCTTGCGCGTGGCGATGACCCGCTCCATGATCGCCCGCCAGATCGGCGCGGCGCAACGCGAGCCGGTCATCCCCGGGCCCATGGGACGGTGCTGATCGAAGCCGACCCAAACCGCGAGGACGAGGTCGGGTGTGAAGCCGACAAACCACGCGTCGACGCAGTCGGTGGTCGTTCCCGTTTTCCCTCCCATGGCGGGGGTCTTGGTCCAGTCGAAGTAATCGCCGATCACTGGCTTGCCGGTGCCGCGGTGGACGACTTCTCCCAGCATGTATGTGGCGATATAGGCCGTCTCGGGCGATATGACGTAGCGCTCGCGCGGCTTGATCGTCTGGATCGTCTCGCCGTTCAGGTCGGCCACCCGGGTAACGCCGATGGGCTCGATGATGAGGCCCTTGCGCGTGAAGGGGAGATAGGCCGCGGCCATGGAGAGAGGCGTGGCGCTATGCGACCCGAGGCAGACGGAAAGTTGACCCGAGGGGAGATTCCACGTCGGTTCGTCGTCAAGAATATCGAACTTGTAGTACCCGGGGAGCGCCTTGCGGAAACCCAAAGCGTGGAGCAGTTTCACCGTTACCACGTTATTGGATTTCGAGAGGCCCCTGAGGAGGGTGGTGGGACCATAGTACTCGTTTTCATAGTTGCGCGGCAGGTAGGGCATCCTGGCCGTGCCGAACACGGTGCGGTCGTCCATGATAACCGAGCCGAGCGTGTAGCCATTCTCCAGCGCCGTCGCGTAGAGAAGGGGCTTGAAAGCTGAGCCGGGCTGCCGTCCGGGAGTCGCGGTGGCGCGGTTGAACATGCCGCTATTCTGGACATCATAGTAGTCCGCCCCGCCGGACATGGCGAGAATGCGGCCTGTCTTCGCTTCGAGAAGGACGGCCGCGGCCTGGATGTGGGTCTCGTCGTAGAGGCGCAGCACCATCGTCTGGCCGGACTTCGACACTTCGCGGACAACCACGTCGATGTATTCGCCTTCCTTGAGAACCTCCTCGGGGAAAAACCACGGCTTCTTGTATCGGCCGGTCCAGACCGGTTCCTTCGAGCCCGGCTTGACGGCCATGATCTTTACGAGGGGAGCGAAACCGGTGTAGCCTTCGATCTCGACTTCGACGCCGTCGGGGCGGACCGATGTGATCTTTGCCAGTCGGGTCTGGCCCGGACGAGGGACGAGATCGCCGTGTTTTTTCGGGAACTCTCGGCGTTCGATCCGCAGGCGATGGGGCTGCCAGCCCGTGTGATACTTGCGCTGCTGCCATTCCTGCTCAAGGCCGGGAAGGGCACGTGCGACCTCTTCCTGGACGATCCGCTGATAGGCTGTATCTTGGGAGGAGTAGACGTGATAACCGCCGCGCAGAAGCAGGTCCTCGCCGATCTCCGCGTTCTCCCGGAGGGTCTGGCGGAGGTAGTCGTTGTTGAAATAAGGGAACTGGACGCGCGGGCCAAGGGTGCGGGTAGTGACGAGATCCTCTTTTCGGGCGACATCGGCGGTCTCGGGCTCGATGTAACCGAGACGGGCCATGTTGGAGAGGATCAGGTTTCGCCGGATCTTCAGCTTCTCCGGATTGGTCCGCGGGTTCATCATCGTGGGGGATTTCGGGACTGCGGCGAGACACGCGGACTCACCAAGGCTCAGGTCGCGCACGTCCTTGCCAAAGTAGGTCTTGGCGGCGGACTGCACGCCGTAAGCGTTATGGCCGAGGAAGATGTGATTCAGATAGAACTCGAGAATCTGGTCCTTGGAGTAACGCTGCTCGATCAGAAAGGCGGCCAGGGCTTCGCGGAACTTGCGCTCGAAGGACCGCTCGCTGCCGATCTTGCGAGGGAGGATATTGCGTGCGAGTTGCTGGGTGATCGTGCTACCGCCCTGGGTGATCGAGCCGCTCTGGATGTTGGCGACCATGGCGCGGATGACGCCCTGGACATCCACCCCGAAATGCTGATAGAAGCGCTCGTCCTCCACCGAAAGAAAGGCCTGTTTCAGCCGCAGAGGCATCTGGGCCTGTGCCACGACCTCGCGATTTTCGTCGAAAAACCGAGCCACGACCTCGCGACCGGTGCGGTCATAGACCCGCGTTACCTGGGGCGGATCATAGTGCTCCAGTTCAGGAATGGGGTCCTGCTTGGACAGGAAACCGAAGAAGGTGCCGACGCAAAGGCCGGCCACCGATGCGGCGCCGATCACCAGAATCCACAACCAGGCTCGAAGGCTCCAAGCCAGCGGATGGCGGGAAGGCTGCCGTTTTCGGGAAGCTCCGGAAGGCTTTTTCTCAGAATCCATCTCCACCTCGTCGAACGTGCGGCGCACCGGCTTGGCCCGCGCAATAGTAAATGCTAAAGGAGCTCACGCAAGCACGCGCGCCCCGGTCGCCATTGCACTTCTGAATCTGCCCACTTACCCGCCCGCCGGATCAGGACTTGCATGCAGCGTAATCCGGGTGCCTTGTCCTGGGTTGCTCTCGATCCGCATGCTTCCTCCCAGCAGTTCCAGCCTTTCCTGAATGCTGAAAAGACCGAACCCTCGGGGGCGCTCGGCCCTCTCGAAAAGACCCGTTGCGTCGAAGCCATTGCCCGCGTCCGAGACAACCAGTCTAGGCGCTCGACCATCCTCCGAAAGATCCAGGCGAACGTGTGCTTCCTGAACTCCGGCGTGCTTGACGATGTTGAAGAGAAGCTCCCGGGCCGCCTGAAAAAGGAGACACCGAAATCCCTCCGAATCCGGCTCGGCCTCCACCTGGGCCTCCACCTCCACCTTCAGGCCGTGCTTTTCCTCCATATGGATGCTCAGCCATTCCAGCGCTACCGCTAACCCGCTGTCGTACAGGATCGGCGGACTCAGTTCCACGGTGAGGGAACGCGAAGTCTGGATCGATTCTGCCAGAAGCCCCTCAACCTGCTGGAGAATCCGGGCCAAGCCTGGGTCCGGGCTCTGCCCGCGCAGGAGAGCGATCTGATTCTTGGCTGCGGCCAGATTCTGCTGGAGAACATCATGGAGAATCTGCGCCAGCCGCCGCCGCTCCCGTTCCTCCGTGCGAGAGAGCTCTCCCGCGAGGGCGCGCAGCTGGTCAGCCCGTTTCTCCAGAAGAACCGTGCGTTCCTGAACCCGGGACTCCAGGCCCTCATTCAGATCTTTCAGCTTCTCTTCGGCCTGCCTGCGCTCGGTGATATCGATGATGCTGCCCGCCACAAACGACACTTCGCCCGAGGTCCCCTGGATGGGAAAAACCCGATGGTCGAGGTAACGCACCGACCCGTCCGGCCGAACGGCCCGGTATTCCCGTCGCCATTCGACCGCTTCGGTCTCCATGAGCCCCACGGCCACCTCGCCCCGGTCCTCGGGATGAACGGCTGCCAGAATCGACCCTGGATCGCAGATCAGGCTCCCGCTCGACCGGCCGAACAGAATTTCATAGGCCGGATTGACGTATAGAACGCTCTTCAAGCCGGGAGTGCCCACATAGAACACGTCCTGAACCCCTTCGGCCATCAGGCGAAACCGCTCCTCGCTGATCCGCAAGGCTTCCTCCGCGCGCTGGTGCTTGATAGCCAGGCCGACGTGCGAACCGAACTGTTCAAGAAACCAGACCACCACCGGCGAAAATCGGTCTGGCCTGCGGTCATTCACCTGGATCAGCCCGACGATTTCATCGTCATTTCGAATCGGAACCATGGCCACCGACTCGTAGCCTTCCTTGATGCAGCGACCCCGAAAACTGAAAATATCGCCGTCGAACGACAGCTCGCTCGCGTGATTGCTGAAAAAACTCCCGCCTTCGGTGAAGTAGGATTTCTCCCGGTTAACAGTCCCCTCGATCACGCAGCCACACAGACACTCCAGCCTCTGAGATCCATCTCGGGGGCACCCCTGCTCACCGTGGGCGCAGAGAAAATTCTCCGCTTCCATAAAATCCGCCGAATAACCCCGGGCAACAAAATACGGGAAATCATTCTCTTCCCTGAGCCGAATCCCGACGGCCTCCGCCTCCAGCGCCCTCTGAATCAGTTCCGCAATCTTCGCCAGAACTTCCCGGCCGGGACGGTTCAGAAGCGCCAGGACCTCGACGGTGAGATTCTGAAAGATCTCCAACTGAGACTGTTCCGTAACGTCCACTCCGGTAGCCGTCACGTATCGGACGTTGTCCTCGGCATCCATCATAACCGAATGGCTCCACTCGATCAGACGCCGCTCCCCGTTCTTCGACTGCCAGTGATGCCGATAGCGTCTCGGCCAGTCCCCGCTCCCAAACGACTCGAAAAGGCCACCAATCCGATCCGATTTCTCCGGTGTGAGCAGGACATCGAAAAAGGGACGTCCCGTCACCTCCGCCTGACTGTAACCGGTCAGTTCTTCGCACGCGCGATTGAACCTGATGATTTTCCCCTCGGTATCCAGAACCACCACAAGGGCGCCGACCATATCGAGAACGGTGGTGCCTAACCCCTTGGCTTGGCGTAGTGCGTCTTCCGGTATCCTCAACATCTCTACCTCTCCCAGAATCGAACATTTTAGTCCGGGCAAAAAACGGACTGAGCCGTCCTTGCAAGATCAGGACGGCCCAAGTTGACGGAGTGTGGGTAGAATCTTTTCCATATTTCTCACACTCCTCTCTACCCGTACAAGTACCCACATATTCTTCTCAATGGCCGTAGTTCCCGTCAAGCTTATTCCCCGTCGAGTCGACCGGTGAGATAAGGAAAGACCCCATACCGGGAAGGATTTCCCCTCAAAAGATGCAAGAGTATCAGTGGCCCGATTCATTGTCCTCTGCCAGGCGCCAGCCAACGGACCCGACCTCTACGCCCGGGCCTCAGGCTTCTTCCGGTTTCTCTTCGAAAAGCGACCCCGCGATCTGTCCCGATACGTCGCCTCCATGCGGAACCTGCAACCGAACTGGTGAAGCGCACTGTTTCGCAGGGAAGAGTTCACGCGGATCTTCGGCTCCCCCCAGGACTTGAAATCCGCCTGGAATGTCTATCAGACCGAGACGGGAAAAGACGGAGTGTTTTCCCACCGGGGGCCGAGTTTTCTGAATCTTCATCCACATGGTCGTCCCATCGTTGCCCATTCGAGAAAGTTTTTCTCGGAACCGTTCGGAACAGGCTTGCCAAAGACGCCGAGAGCAGGATAATGGCGATGATTTGGGTGCCTTCTTCGATATGCGGGACTGCCCTGACACTTTCCTTTCCATGGAGAATCCCATGACGTTGCACACTCAGAACTGGTCCGAGGCCCCCCTGGCTTCGACGCCGCCCAGTTTCGAAAACCTGCTGGCCGTCCTGAGACGCGAGGTCCCTTCCCGCCCGACGCTGTTCGAGTTCTTCCTGAATCGGCCTCTCTATCAAAAGGTCGCCCGGATGACAGTCGGGGAAGCGCCCGACGCCCTCGCCCTGGCCAACCTCTACATCACGGCCTACCGCAACGTCGGCTACGACTACGCGACTCAACTCATCCCCAAGTTCAATTTCTCCGTGGGAGAGATTCATCGCGCAAAAACCTATTCCATCAACGAGGGCGGTGTTATTTCCGACCGCGCCTCCTTCGATGCCTACTCCTGGCCCGATCCGGACGCGGCGAACTACCAGATCCTCGACGATCTGAAGGAAATCCTTCCAGAAGGCATGAAAATCATCGTTCACAGCCCCGGCGGCGTCCTCGAAAACGCCATCCGGGTCGTCGGCTACGAGACGCTCTGCGTCCTCATCGCTCTAGACGAACAGCTCGTCTTCGATATATTCGAAGCCATCGGATCCCGCCTGATCCGCTACTACGAGCGCTGCCTGGAGCATGAGACCGTCGGCGCCATTATCGGCAACGACGACTGGGGCTTCAAGTCGCAGACCATGCTCTCTCCCGCCGACATGCGACGCTTCGTTTTCCCCTGGCACAAGGAAATAGTCGCCCGCGCCCACGGAGCCGGACGTCCCGCCATTCTCCACTCCTGCGGCTGCCTATTCTCGGTCATGGACGATATCGTCGACGACATTCAGTACGACGGCAAGCATTCCTACGAGGACACGATCCAGCCCGTCGAACAAGCCTGGGAAAAGTACCACGACCGCATCGCCATCATGGGCGGTATGGACGTGGACTTTGTCTGTCGGCACGAGCCCGAGGCCGTCTACGAGCGCGCCAAGGCGATGCTCGAGAAATCCGCCCCATCGGGTGCCTACGCGCTCGGAACCGGCAACAGCGTGCCTGAATACGTGCCGGACCCGCAGTACTTCGCCATGATCCGCGCCGCGCTTGACATGCGATAGTTGCAGGAACCCAGGACAGGGCGGCGAAATGTCCGAATAATCTTCGGGAGGAGACCGTGATGCACAAAGAAACCGTGTCGTCGCGAGAGCGCGTCGTCCGCGCCATCAACCACAGACCCGTGGATCGTGTGCCCATCGACTTAGGCAGCCACATGTCGACCGGCATTTCCATGTTTGCCTATCAAAGCCTCCGCCGTCACCTGGATCTTTCGACTGACCGCATCTGGATACCCGACATGGTGCAGGGGCTGGCCTACGTGGACAAGGATATACTGGAGCGGTTCCACTGCGACTGCATCCTGCTGGAACCGCCCTATCCCGCCATGGTCCGCTGGACTCCTCGTGACGACTACACCTTCCTCATTCCGGCCGACGCCCGCCCGGAGAGGACCGCGCAGGGAGAATGGGTTATCCGAAAGGGCGATGCCGCCATGCGGATGCCCGCTGGCGGATTCTTCTTCGACGGCGCCTGGATTTCGGACTGGGGAGAAGGGGACGAGGACTACCGAATCGCCCTTTACGCCCGCGAAGCGGAACGCATATTCAAGGAAACCCCCTACGCTACGAACCTGGTCGGCTACAGCCACGGTCTGAAGATCGCGTCCTATGGCGCCGGCAGTCTGGAAGATGCCATGCTCTCCTTCGAGGACCCCGAAGCCCTGCACACCAGCCGCCGCAAGGCTCTCGACGACAGCATCCAACGCATGGGCCGGATCATCGACACCTTCGGCCCATATATCCAACTCGTCTCTCTCGCCGACGACATGGGAAACCAGAATGGCCCCATGTGCTCCCCCCGATACGTCGAGGAATTCTGCATCCCCTACTACAAGCAGTTCTGCGATTTCGTCCACGCCAACAGCGACATCAAGGTCTTCCTCCACAACTGCGGGTCGATCAAACCGTTGATCCCCCTCCTGATCGACGCCGGGATCGATGTGCTGAACCCCGTCCAGATCTCGGCTGGCAACATGGACCCGCAACAGTTGAAGGACGAGTTCGGGGACAGGATTTGCTTCTGGGGAGGGGGCTGCAATACACAGCAGGTTCTTGGCACAGGCACACCGGAAAGCGTGGCTCAGAATGTGCGATATCTGATGCGTATCTTCAAGAAAGACGGCGGATTCGTATTCAACCAGGTGCACAACATCATGGGCGACGTCCCACCCGAAAACATCATCGCCATGCTCGACACAGCTTACGAAGAAGGCTTCTACGATCTGGACCAGCCAGCCGCGCAGGCCCCCATCCGAGCGAGAGGAACCGACGTTCTATGAACTCCCGCGAACGACTTCTCACCGTGCTCCAGGGCGGCATCCCCGACTGCGTGCCCGTCGCGCCGGACTTCTCTAACATGATCCCGGCACGCCTGACGGGCAAGCCCTTCTGGGACCTCTATCTCTACAACGATCCGCCCATCTGGACGGCCTATGCCGACTGCGCCAAACGCTTCGACATCGACTCCCTAATGGACGGCTACTTCCCCCTCACCTTCCCCGAGGAACTCCCGCCCGATCATGCGGAATGGGAGCCCTTTATCGTCCATAAGGACGAGAAAATGCGCGTCGTTCAACACTCCCGAAAGCGTCTCAACGGCCGCGAGTGGCGGCCCCTCGTGGACGTCTATTACGTCGCCGATCCCCCCACCTGGGGCGTGCCTCCCGAGAAAGTGCGACTCCCCGCCGAGCCCGAGAAATATCAGCCGCTCGAAGGCGTGAAACCCGTGGATCGCGGGCCCGAGGGCCTGAAGAAACTCAAGGAGCGAATGGGCGATCAGGGGCTGGTTGGCGTCTTCGTCGGCAAGTCCGCCGTCCTCCACGATGAGGACAGCATCCTGGGCTATTTTATGAACCCGGACAACAACGAGCCCTGGGCGCGCCGCCTGGTCGAAGCGGTCGAGGCGCGGTTCGAACGCATCATGGCGATGGACGTAAAGCCCGATTTCATCTGCGTCGGCGGCTCCGGCACCCTCGTCTTCCAGACCGTTCCGATCTTCCGCCAACTCGCCTTTCCCGCCGTGAAGCGCGGCATCGAACTCGCCACGGAAGCAGGATTCTTCACCCACCTCCATTCCTGCGGCCCCGAGAAGAACCTCATAAAAATCATGGCCGAAGAAACGAACCTCACCGTCATCGACCCCCTCGAACAGGCCCCCATGGGCGATTGCGATCTGGCTGAAATCAAGAAACTCTACGGCGACAAAATCGTCCTCAAGGGCAACCTCCACACCACCCGCACCATGCTCCAAGGCACCGTCGACGACGTGATAGCCGCGTCGAAACAGGCCATCGATGCCGCAGCCGAAAACGGCCGATTCATCCTCTCCACCGGCGACCAGTGCGGCCGAGACACGCCCGACGAAAACCTCCACGCCATGATCGAAACCGCCCGCACCTACGGCAAATACTGAGGCAATGAAAAGATACAGTGAAAGGAGAGTAATCAGCAGCCAGCGGGGTAACGTTGCACTGTGAGCCAAAAGACGTAGACTGTTTCTGTTAACTCCACACTCAAAACACGGAGATCTTCCACCATGCGCGCCACCCCTCTCACACTCGATCAGGTCCGCAACGTCGTCGAACGCCGCGGAGGAGACATCCCCCGCCCGCCCCTCTTCTGGCACAAATACATGGGAAAAGGCACCATGGAAAAGTACGGCGAGCCGCTACAACGGGTCCTGGACGATTGCGTCGACGACATCATCGGCCTGCACTTCTCCGGCCCCGGCAAATTCGAAGCGCCCGAAGGAGCCCATCCCGATTACAGATGGGCCATCGAGCCCGACCCCGGCGACCTCGACCAGCAAGGCATCACCTCCCGCCATGTCGTGAGCTCAACTGAACTCATCGACCCTTTCATCGAAGCCATGCCCGATCCCACACCCTCGCAATACTACGACGGGCCCCGCGAGGCTATCGCGAAACACCCCGATCGCTACCTCATGGGCTGGGATTTCTTCTGCCTCTTCGAACGCGCCTGGTTCCTCTTCGGCATGGAGGAAATCATGTGCGAGATGCTGGAAAACCCCGACCGCATGAAACGCCTCCTGCGCGCCTTCACCGACTACCACAAGAAGGTCATGACCGGTTATCACAAAATCGGCGCCCACGGCTACTTCACCTCCGACGACCTCGGCGGCCAGATCGGCCTCCTCTTCTCCTATCAGAATTTCAAGGACCTCTACCTCCCCTTCTACGAGGAAATGGTCGCCCACTGCCACGACTGCAACATGCACTTCTGGCTCCACAGCTGCGGCAAAATCGACCGCGTCCTCGACGACCTCATCGCCATCGGCGTCGACGTCATCCACCCCATCCAGGCCGGAGCAATGAACCAACAAGGAATCGCCCAAGCCTATCGAGGCAAGATCAGCTTCATGGCCGGCATCGACGTCCAGGACCTCGTCCCCCGAGGCACCGCCCCCAGGTCGAAGCCGGCACCCGCCTCCTTATCGACACCTTCGACCACGAAGAAGGCGGCTGCATCCTCGCCGCCGGCAACGGCATCATGCCCGAAACCCCCATCGAAAACATCAACGCCTGGCTCCAGACCGCCCAACACTACGGAACCGAACACCGCAAGAAATTCAAGCCCCAAGCCTGAGCGTCCTCTCGAATTCCTAGCGATGTCCCGGGCTTTCACAGGCTGCGACTATCCCCTTCAAAAAACAATATCGCGACGCCCTCGACGACAGGCCTCAGCCAATCGAACAGCCCCGAAGAGGCGATCCACGAATAGCCGTAGGCGCAAGCCTACGGGAAGAACGCCCGCTCAATCCTGAACCCCATCAGGGGTTTCCCAATACGCTGATCCCTCCGCGCGATGATGGCGAATAGAGAGCCCCTGTTCGGGACACCGGGCAAAAAAACGCCCCTCCCTTTTTCGGTTGCGCCGCGTACTCACTGTATGCTAGTACTGTGTACAGTTAAGGCGAACCCATGTACATCTCGATCGACCACCACTCCGGCGTACCGGTCTCGCCCCAGATCAGCGAGGCGATCAAATACCGCGTCGTGAGCGGCTCCCTTCCCCCCGGAGAACGGCTCCCCTCCGTGCGCGCCCTGGCCTCCCAGCTGCACCTGAACCCGACCACAGTCGCCCGCGTTTATCGCCAGCTCGAAAGCGAGGGCGTCATCTACACCCAGGCGGGCAACGGCACCTTCGTCGCGGGCCGCCCCCCCGGCCTGACCGTCTCCGAGCAACGCCGGCGTCTGGAGGGACCGATCCGCCAACTGGTCGTCGAAGCCGGCCGCCTCGGAGTCGACTTTGACCGCCTCCAAGACTGGGTAGACGCCGAAGTGCAGCGCATCGAGGAAGGAAAGGAACTGAAACCGTGACCAACACGATTGAAGCAAAGGAACTGACCCGCTACTACGGAACAAAACGAGGCGTGCGCGACCTGGACCTCGAAGTCCCGGAGGGCTCGATCCTCGGCCTCCTCGGAGAAAACGGAAGCGGCAAGACCACCGCGCTCAAACTCGCCATGGGCATGCTCGTCCCCGACCGAGGCGAGGTCCGCACCCTCGGGATCGACCCCGTCCGCATGGCCCCCCCGGTCCGCGCCCGCATCGGCTGGCTGTCCGACGCGCTCGCCGTGCCGGCCCGCATGTCCCTCACCGAGGCCATGGCCCTCCAGCAGGCCTACTTCCCCACGTGGGATCAGGCGATAGCGCTCGAGATCGCTCAGCAATTCGACTTCACCGGACAATCGGTCTGCACCCACACACCTACGCAACGCTACTCATCGGGTAACGCGATCCTCGAGAGAAAAGCGGCGAAGCGGTCAGATATTTGCTCTCTGTATAGTTCACTCACCCTGCACTTGAAATCCGTTTTCGACAGGTGCAGCAGGTACACGACAGGGGCCGAAAAGTAGTGTTTGAAGTCGATGACTGCCGGAACCAAACCGGTTTCCTTAGGGAACTCGATGTAATGATGTCGAGGACGCTGATTTTGCTTCAGGAAATCCTTCGCCGTTCCACTGATCGGAGGAGATTTGATGCTCAGTCTATCGAGATGCTCCCCAGCCCAGACATGCTCTGCATTGTAGAGCGGAGCAAGTAGAACCGAGATCAGTTGCTTGTCCTGCGTTGTGGCCTTCTCGCCACGAATTCTAGCGTCCTGGTCCAAGTCGCAGTCCTGAGTGAGGACGATCGAATATGGGAACCGAATCTTCTTGATAACCAGTACTCCGCTCTCTTCAAAGGCGCTGGCAAGGTACTGAACGCCCTGAAATATGTCTCCTTGCCGGACTCTCTCGCCGACCTGTTCGTCGATTCTGATCATGAGATAATCCTGGCGCGAATCGTGATCCACTCTGGTTTGTCAACACGATCATCATACCCGGAGACTTCCCTCGACTCGTATGATGATGGCCGGACTCTGACGTCATCGGTAGTGGTGACTCCCGCTTCGACGGCAAGCGCCTCCGCAGAACCTGTGAAAAGTTCTGCCTCTCCCTCCGTATCATTTCCCATGGAGTAACTCTCTTGTCTTGTCCGTGATACTATCCTCAAAGGTTCTCTGTATTCTGTCGTGAAACACGGCGAGCTTTGGCTCGATCTCCTGCGTGGAAAACGAACCTAAGAAGTAGGCATCATAGTCGAGGACAAACTGCCGTTTCCTGATCGGAGCCGGGAAATCAGGATTCATGATCCCAAAACTGAACCGCATCTTGAAGTCCTCGAAGGCTACCACATTAGTCTGTGATATACGTGTTGGTTCTGAGTCGGCAATGTCATACTTGAGCAGACCGAGGAGATCCCTCGCAACATACTTTGACCACTGAAGGGGAGACTCCTTCCCCATGGTCAACTCATTCAAATACCTCAGTCCGAGCCGCTTCGGAACCGCCTCGCGGTATTGCCGAAAGAAAGCCTCACAAACCGAAAGGAACCCCCCCTTAAGATCCTCGTACCTCGAGTACTGATTATGCACCACAAAAAGATGATCCCTCGTCAACGTGAACCTCTTCGTACGCCCCTCCCCAAAGAAGTTCCATGACAGAAACTTCTCTCGCGAATGTTGGGGCGCCTCGGCGGGCGTGAAAAGGCGAAACTCGTCCTGAACTTGAAGCCTTGGTTCAGAGATAGGGAAGGACTCCATGGCCGCTCGGGATACTTCGTCCGCCAGTTTCTCGTCTATGGCAGATACGGGGCTCACGAAATCAATCCTCGCGATTACCTCCTTCAGAGGGTTGTTCTTGTAGCAAAGCTCGTCGAGCTGTCGGTCCGCGCTCACTCTGGAACTCCTTTGGATTGTTCGGAACGCACCTATGCTTCACGCCTTGTGGGTCCGTTCGTCACACCTCTCGATTTCACTCAGACCATCACAGAACCATCACAAGAGAAGAGGATACCCGTAGATCACAGCACGGTCAAGCCCAAGCACCCTTCGGGTTTTCCCCCTTTGGGGGGTTTGACACGGGAGCCAAGTCCGGACAAGCGCGGCATCTTCCCGCTTTGGAGGATACTGAAGTCACATTCGGTCGCGGCCGGGCCGCACAGGATGCCTCACGTCGGCCTGCACGTACTCGATGCTTTCCAGGCTGCGAGGCCCCCGGCACAGCCCAAGTTTCAGGTAGTTCACCAGATTGAGGACACACCGCGCCGACCCCGAACTTTAGTCCCCTTACGTCCCCCCCCGGGAATCGACTCCCCGCCCCCTCCCCACCTATCATCGCCCCCATGAACGGGCCCACCCACACCCTCCTCCCCCGCCTACGCCGACTCCGCCGCGACTTCATCCGCACCCTCCGCGCCGCGCCTCAACTCGACCCCGCCTACGCCCCCCACATC
>JABMPG010000446.1 GCA_013203855.1 bacterium | reverse complement strand
CTGATCAAGGTGAACCAGATCGGCTCCCTCACCGAAACCTTCGACGCCATCGAGATGGCCAAACGCGCCGGCTTCACGGCCGTCGTGTCCCATCGCTCGGGAGAGACCGAGGACAGTACCATCGCCGACATCGCCGTCGCCACAAACGCCGGCCAGATCAAGACGGGCTCGGCCTCCCGGACCGACCGCGTCTGCAAGTACAACCAGCTCCTGCGGATCGAAGAGGAACTCGGCCCGATCGCCCAGTACCTCGGCCGCGACGGCCTGTACAACCTGCGGTAGGCTGTTCGCTGCCTCTTTCTTTTGTCTGCCCCAACCGGGCGTCCGGATTCTCTCCGGCCGCCCGGTTTTTTCCTTGCCACAACAACACCAAGACTCACGCCTCCAAAGCGCTCCAAGGCAGACAGGATCATGGATTTTCCGGCATGCGGCAAATTCGTGACGGCAAGTTTTGCCGCGCGGAAGGCGGCTCAGGTTGACCCAACCGCGGAATCCGGCTCGGACTATCCCGGGCCGACCTTCGTCGAAGTGTATCGTATATTCTTGCTACTGGTAGTGTTACCGTGATTTTCCTGTAGAGACGCGGCGGTCTTTTTCTCCTGTCCAGATCCGTTTTCCCCCGCCCGGCACGGTCGTCCAGAGGTTGGCATCCCTCTTGCGCTCCGACCTTGCAGTCGCAGCAGACCACCCAACAGAGGGTCAGCGACCAGGCAGACGGGAAATCTCACTGCCGCCATCACGCAGGATAAGAGCCGCGGCAGAAGGCGCCCGGCCACCACGCCAGCCCGCAAAACCAGAGCGGGCGCGCAGGAGCGCCAAGGCGAACACGGAGGGTAAGGATCATGCCAGCACTGGTTGTTAACACCAACATTTCCAGCCTCAACGGACAGCGGAATCTCTACAAGTCCACCGGAGCCTTGTCGAAAGCGCTCGAAAGACTGTCCTCCGGGCTGAGAATCAACCGGGCGGGCGACGACGCCGCAGGCCTGGCCATTTCCGAGGGATTGCGATCCCAGGTTCGAGGCCTGAACCAGGCCGTCCGAAACGCAAACGATGGCATCAGCCTCATCAACACGGCGGAGGGCGCTCTGGATACCTACACCCAGATCCTCCAGCGTGTCCGCGAGCTTGCGATCCAAGCCTCCAGCGATGTCAACTCGGACACAAATCGCGCCTCGATTCAGCTCGAAATCGACCAGCAGATCGACGAACTGAACCGGATCGCGAACACCATCAACTTCAATGGCGCCATGCTCTTTGACGGCACGTTCGTCAACAAGAGAATTCAGGTCGGCGCCGATGTCGGCCAATACATGGACATCTCCGTCGGCGATATCCGCACCAACACGATCGGAGCGGTCGCTGGTGTCGAAGGTGTCGCGGTTAACCAGGTCGCCATGTCCAACGGCGATGTTCTGATCAACGGGTACCAGGTTCCCGCCTCCGCCTCTGGCTCGGCCATCGACAAGGCCGCCGCCATCCAGAGCATCTTCGCCGACACCGGAGTCTCCGCACAGGTTCTGGCCACTGAGGTCACCGGTGGCGCAAACGTCGGCGGGGGCGTCCTGGACGGCACCAACAACTTCACCATCAACGGTGTTCAGTTCGGAAGCGCCACTGAAACGATCACCTGCCTGGCGGATGATTCTGACAACACGCTACGGGCAGCGATCAATGCCAAGAGCAACGTCACGGGCGTGACAGCGACTATCGAGGCCGGTAAACTGGTCCTGACCGCCGCTGACGGCCGGGACATCGTCGTCAGCGAAAATGGCACGGGAGACGTGATCTCCGGCTTTTCGGCGGGTACAACGGGTGGACGGATCGATCTTATCAGCGACCAGGCCTTTGCAGTCTCCGATGGCGGCGGCAGCTCGGCGGCGCTGATTGGCGCGAACGGCACTTTCGCCGTGGACTACAACACCGCTGTCAACCGGATCTCCGTTCGCACGTTGGACGAGGCCCAGGACACAATCACCTCCGTCGCTCATGCGCTCCGCCAGATCAACGATGTCCGTTCGAAACTGGGCGCTATCACCAACCGCCTGGAGAACACGGTCTCCAACCTCCAGGTCGTTTCCGAAAATCTGGCCGCCTCCGATTCACGAATCCGCGATGCCGATTTCGCGGCTGAAACGGCGAACCTGACCCGGGCCCAGATCCTTCAGCAGTCCGGCGTCGCGGTCCTGGCGCAGGCCAACTTGACCCCCCAGGCGGCTCTGAGTCTTCTCCAGGGCTGATCGCCTCGTTCACTTCAGTAGATGCTTGGGCCTGCTTCGTATTCCTCGAAGCAGGCCCTTTCTTCTTGGCAAAAGCCCCGCCGCCCCTTGCCAGGAATTGAACTTTTGGTTGACAGAACTCTCCTTCTTGGTAAGACTGACAATTCTGTTTTCGCCCTGCGAGGGCAGAGCCTATGAAACCGCTACACGCCACTTCATTCCCTCCCTCCAGAGACAGAGGCAAAGCCCTCGGGGCACGTCTTGTGTGTGTCGTGCTGGGGCTCCTCATCTTGAGCGCGTGCTCCCGTCCGCGCGTGCATTACCTGAGTGAAGAGAGATATTCGGCTGGGTCGGCTTCACGCGAAATCCGCGTGCTGGACGGGGAGGTGGATCAGCCCTTCCAGGCCATCGCCCTGATGGATTCTCAGACCTATCTCCAGAAGGATGAGGCGACCCAGGAGAGAATGCGCCAGGACCTGATCCAAATCGCTCAACGGATTGGAGCCGACGCGATCCGCGAGACGCGGGTTCTCTCCGAACGGAAACGGGGAGCGCTCCCAGACGAGCGAATTCCTATCCCCATGGCTTGGAAACAGGGCCGTTACAAGGAATATTTCATGCGGGGCGAGGCCATCCGGTTCCTCGACCAGGAGAAATCTGCGCCGGATGACCAGTCCGCATCGGGTTAAGAAACACCACATCTCAACTGAGGGAATACCCATCAGCAAAGGAGCCAGACAAAGATGAGCAAAACGTATCGTATCGCGGTCATGCCGGGAGACGGGACCGGTCCAGAAGTCACCCTCGAGGCGGTGAAGGTTATGAAGGCCGCCGCCCAGAAGTTCGGCTTCAAACTCGACCTGACCGACTTCGATTTCGGCGGCGAGCGCTGGAAGCGAACTGGTGAAACGCTGCCCGATTCAGCGATCGAGGATCTGCGGAAATTCGACGCCATTCTGCTCGGGGCCATCGGCCATCCCGAAGTGAAACCGGGCATTCTTGAGAAAGGCATTCTTCTCAAGGCCCGCTTTGCTCTGGACCAGTACATCAACCTACGTCCGGTCAAACTCTATCCGGGCGTCGAGACTCCCATTAAAAACGTCAAACCTGAGGACGTGAACTTTGTGGTCATTCGCGAGAACACCGAGGACGCGTACGTCGGCATGGGCGGGCGCACCCACTACGGCACGAAGGATGAAGTTGCCGTCCAATCCGCCGTGTACACCCGCATGGGTGTCGACCGGGCCCTCAAGTTCGCCTATGAATACTGCCGCAAGCGCAACGCGAACAAGCCCTGGGGCGGCCTGTCCGACAAGGACAAGGCCGACGGCAAAATCGGCCAGCTCACCCTCGTCGGCAAGACGAATGTCTTGACCTATCTCTATGATCTCTGGGAAAGAGCCTTCCACGAAATGGGCGATGCCCAGTACGCCAATATCAAGCGCGACTATAACCATGTCGACGCCTGCTGCATGTGGTTCGTCAAGAATCCCCAGTGGTACGACGTGATCGTCACCGGCAACATGTTCGGCGACATCATCACCGACCTTGGCGCCATGATCCAGGGCGGCATGG
>JABMPG010000445.1 GCA_013203855.1 bacterium | reverse complement strand
TATCTTCGGGAACACAACAACGTATTCGAATCGGTCGCCGGGTATTGCGGCAACCGGCTGTACGTCCGAGGGATAGAGACTTCCCATCAAGTCAACTGCTTCGACGTCACGGCCAACTTTTTCTCCCTGCTGGGGATTCAGCCGATACAGGGACGCGGGTTTGGCCCTGAAGATGAGAAGCCTGAGAGCCCGCGCGTAGTGGTCGTCAGTCACGCCTTCTGGCGGGATCACCTGGGTGCGGACCCGAATGCCATGGGCCGGAACCTGAACCTCACCGCCCTGAAGCGCAACGCGGATTGGCGAGTCGGTCTGGAGGCCGGGACTCATACGGTCGTCGGCGTGATGCCTCCTGGCTTCACCTTTCCCTTCGGGGGTGTGTCGGGCCAGTTCTGGCGACCGATTGTCTTCCCCGAAGGTCCGGCGCGGCCTTATGATCCCTCGGTTATCCCGGTAGCCCGTCTCAAGAAGGGCATCACGCCGGAGCGTGCCAGCGCGGACCTGGCGGTTTTGGCCAGCCGTCTCCGGCGGACCGAGTCTGCCGATCTTGTACCCAAGACCGTTGAGGTATCCCGTTTTCTGGATGGACTCGTCCGCCATCATCGGAGGTTGCCGTTGCTATTATTGGGAGCGGCAGGATTTGTGCTGTTGATTGCCTGTGCTAACGTCGCCAATCTGTTCCTGGCCCGTGCTACGGTCCGGCAGCGCGAGATGGCCATGCGCATGGCGCTCGGGGCCGGGCGCGGTCGCCTTATGCGTCAGATGCTCACTGAGAGCCTTCTGCTCAGTCTGGCGGCCGGTGTTCTGGGTCTCATCTTGACGTTCTGTTCGGTCAAGGGATTGGTGGCCCTGTGCCCGGCCGACATCCCGCGCTTGCAGGAGACGAACGTCGACCTGCGGGTCCTCGGTTTCACTCTGGGGGTCTCGCTCCTGACGGGATTGCTGTTCGGCCTGGTGCCGGCCTGGAGGGCCTCCGATATCGGCGTCAACGAGACTCTTAAGCAAGGGACGGGACGGGGACGTACAGCGGGCGGCCGCCGATGGCCTCACCTTCACGATGGTTTGGTGGTCAGCCAGTTGGGTCTCTCGCTGGTTTTGCTGATCGGTGCGGCCCTGTTGATTCGCACACTGGTGGCGTTGCAGGCGGTCGATCTGGGATTCCAACCGCAGAACCTGCTGGCCGTGGGTATCGAACTTCCGTGGGCCAAATACAACGAAACCGACCAATGCAACAACTTCTTCGTCCCTCTCCTCGAACGAATCCGAACTCTTCCTTCTGTCCGTTCGGTGGGCGCGCGCGTCGGCGCCGACGACATAGATTTCACCATCTCCGGACCGACGGGGCCCGGGCAGCGCCGATCGGCGTGCTGGCGATCGGTGACACCGGGCTTCTTCGATGCCATGGGCATGCGCTGGCTTGCCGGCCGGCCCTTTGATGACCTGAACTCGGACTCCATCGTGATTGATGAGACCCTTGCGCGCGAGTGTTTCCCCGATAGTGATCCCTTGGGGCAGACCTTTGTGACGGACGATTCATCCGGACAGAAAGTCTACACCGTTGTTGGGGTTGTGGATACGATTCGCAGCTTTACCGAGCCCAGGCCGGTCACGGGGACGATCTACATGCGGGGTGGGGACTACTCGAAAAAGGAGCTCCTCCTGGTGCGAACGGATGGCGACCCAATGCGCCTGGCGCCCGCCATTCGAGAACTCGTTTCAGGATTGGAGAAGGACAAGGTGATCAGTACGATCGAGCCGATGGAGGTGACACTGGCGGAGATGCTGGTGCCCCAACGGTTCGTCATGATCCTGCTGGGGATCTTCGCGGGCATCGCGCTGGCCCTGGCGACGATCGGTATCTACGGACTGCTGCAATACAGTACAATGCAGCAGACGCGTGACATCGGCATTCGCATGGCCCTGGGCGCCAGGAGAGCCGATGTCCTGAGGGCGGTACTCGGGCGGGGATGTAAACTCATCCTCATCGGCGTCGTTGTCGGCGTCGCCGGCGCCGTGGCCCTGACGCGGGTTCTCTCCAGCCTCCTATATGATGTCACGCCCACGGACCCGGTGACGCTGGCATGGGTGTCATGTGTCTTGATTATTGTTGCCCTGCTGGCCAGCTATGTACCGGCCCGGCGGGCATCGCGGGTCGACCCGATGGAAGCGTTGCGTTATGAGTAACGAAAAGCAGTTGTTGGTTAT
>JABMPG010000050.1 GCA_013203855.1 bacterium | reverse complement strand
GGCCGGCGCTCTGGTTCTTCAGGCGCCGGAAAACGAGCTAGTCGCAATAGCCCCCCTGGCGATCCGGATATTCGAACCGAAGCAGCGGGCCATCATCCTGTGGAACGGGATTGAAGAGATCCTGTTGCTATCGACCGACCAGCGGGCTACCAAGGTCTCGGCGGTTCTGGAAGTGATCCCGCTGCCGTCGGAGCCTAAGGTCCGGCTCGGAAGTTTTGAGACTTTCGAAAAGATGGATCGTCTCGTGGTTGAACAGAGGATGTGGGCCTGCGCGCATGGCGGCGCCCGGGCCGAACTGGCCGAACAGGTGAAGCCTGCCGGGCAAATCACTTTTCAGAAGAAGATGGGGGCCCATGACGTGACGGTGGCCAAGGTACTGGACGGGCCTCGGTTTGTCCAGTTCGTGCAAGACCACCTGGCGCAGACGTACGGCGCGGAAAAGGCCCCGATCCGGCCGGAGTTCGTCGAGATCATCAACTCGTACATCACCGAGGGCTTTCGATGGTTCGCCTTCGACGTGATCGTCCTGACCGACCAAGACCAGTCGCGCCATCCGATCGAGTACCGATTTGCCTCGGAGGAGGTGTTCTACCCGATGCGGATCTCGACTCTCGAGAAAGGCGAAACGCAGGTGGATTTGACGGTAGTGTCCTCTTACGGCCTGGCTCGGTTCACTGGGTTGAGCCGAGAGAAGGTGAAGGTTCAGCCGACGATCCGTCTGGCATCCGACAAGGTGGAAGGGCTCGATCAGACGTGGCTGGGATTCTTCGGCGAACGGGAGGAACTGGTAGCGAACGACTGGCGTATCCGAGGAGATATCTCGACGTTTGTCAGCGATGTTCGGGTGCGGTAGTCTTTTACTCGTACCTCGCCGTTTCGAGGCAGGAACCGTGGCGTAGTCGCCCCCCAGTGTTTCGCGGCTCAAGTATCCGCTTGCGAATCAGGTAAAATGAGACTTTTCAAACCAAAGACCCGTCCCGAAAAACCGGAGGTTTGGCTGACCCATCCGGCGATGGCGGAGGAGCGTCGCGAGCGGCATCGGCAGGCGCTTCTGGCCCCGTACCACCGCAAGGCCCTCGTGGTTCAGTTGGCCATTTTCGCGGTGGTTCTCGCGCTGTGGCCCCTGCCGATTATCAACCCGGTCAAACTGCTCACCGTCCTCTTTCACGAGATGTCACATGTCGGAATGGCCCTGCTGACCGGCGGGCGGGTGTTTGGCGTGGCCATCGATCCGGGCGGCGCGGGGATCACGCTGGGAATCGGCGGGTCGGAGAGATGGATCGTGCTGGCGGGTTACGCCGGAAGTTTTCTCATCGGCGCGCTGCTCTTCCTCTTGAGCGCCAAATGGGATCCTGCGGAGGTCTGGCTGTGCCTGTGCGTATTTGTGGGAGCGACGTTGATGATGGGGTGGCTGAACGAATTCACTGCCCTGTTTGCCTGGAGTGCCATCATCCTCCTCGCGTTGGGCCAGATGTTCCTCGCGGGTGGGGCGAAGAGGTTTCTCCTGCGGGTGTTCGCAACCACGTCGTGCCTCTATCCGATCCTGGACATAGGAGGCGAGATGTTCCGGCTCCACGCGGAGGGTTTCCGGATCGCGGGGCGAGTGGCGGGAAGCGACGTGTCGCGGCTCGCGGAGATCGCCCACGCCCCGCCCTTCCTGATCGGCTTTCTCTGCTGCGCCGTTGGACTCGTCCTTGTGGTGTGGCTGGTGGATTGGACCGCGCGCCATAACGCCGAAGAGGAGGCGCGCCGAAGCCTGCGATCCCCCCTCTTAGGCTATCGGCCCCGGCGGCGCAAGACTCTGCACTACAACCCCAACGACCCCACCACTGTCCGCGAATACCGCCTCCGATAGGTCGTCATCGATCCGTCCCTCCGCAAACCACAACCACGACAATCTTGATTTCAGTGGTTTTTCCCGATAGGATGCCGCCGTCGTTTACGACCCGGAGGGGAAGGGGCGCGGACAGTGCCCCTGGCTTCTGGCTATTGACTACTGGCTACCACGAAGGGACAAGATGATGGCGATTGAAGAACGCGAAACGATGGAACTGGATGTTGTGTTTATCGGGGCCGGACCGGCCAATCTGTGCGCCGCCTGGCAACTGATGCAGAACATCAAGGCCTACAACGAAATGGCCGAATCCCAGGAGAAGGCGCTGATCGAAGAGCCGACGATCCTGGTCATCGACAAGGCCGCCAACCCCGGTAACCACAGTCTTTCCGGCGCAGTCGTCGATCCCATCGCCTTCAAGGAGATCTTCCCGGAAGTGCCCGAGACGGAATACCCCTTCTTCACCAAGGTGACCGGCGACCAGACCTACCGCGACGCGGTGGCGTTGGGAGGCGACACGATCCTGACTGGCGCCAGTTTCGCGTTCAGCACGATCTCCGGTGCAGCCACGACCGACTTGGCCGTGAATGCGACCGGCGACACCG
>JABMPG010000444.1 GCA_013203855.1 bacterium | reverse complement strand
TCGTGGAGGAGCTTGTTCTTGCGGTAGTTGAATACGGGATTGAAGAGGAGTTGGGCGAAGGCTCGGTTGGTTCCGGCATCGACTCCCTGGCCGAAGGGGACGACGATGAATTCGCCGAGGTGATTGGGAAAGACGCTGCTGAGGCTGTACATGGCGGAGTCCCACTCGACCATCTTGAACTGGCCTTCCCAGGGGTCGAGGAAGAACATGAGATTGTGGACGGCGTTGTAGTGGGCGGTTCCGCCGTAGGCGACGAAGGCGAGGAACCGTGCCATGTAGACTTCGTCGAAGAGTCGGCGGTCCTGGTCCCAGTAGGTGTGGGTGTTGAGCTGGCGTGTCAACTGGACCATGGGGTGTTCGGCCCAGGGCTCGGGAGCGTTGAGGGCGCTGACTTTGCTCCACATTTAGGGGTCGCCGAAGAACTCGCTGGACTGGCCGCCCTGCTGGGAGACGTCGCCTTCCCAGATTTCTCCGGGCATTTCCCGGCGGTAGCGCAAGAAGGATTCGTCCAGGGGCTGGAGGCAGTTGAAGACGCCCTGGTAACGTCCGTTGAGGTTCAGCAGAACCATCTCGCAGGGAGGGGAAAGGACGTTGAACTGCTCGGCGAGTTTGGCGCCCATGTATCGGACGAGATAGTCGCCGTCCTTGGGATTGACAATGGCGAGTCGGCGTCCGAAGAGAAGAGGCTCGCGTTCGGCCGTTTTGATCTGGCAGGACTTCTTCGGGTAGAACCAGTGGTAGTTCGTGTCGCCCCGGTAGCGGAAATCGACATCGCGGTCGCCGTCGGTCGTGCGGATGCGGGCGACCTTGTCCTGGAAGCCGCTGAGGGGCAGGCCGGACTCAAGCTGGTCGAGATCGGAGGGCGCGAGCCAGACGTCCAGGAGGGGGACCTGGTCGTTGGTGCGTGGGACGAACTCGGGGCGCACGGAATCCTCGATGCGAAGGCGCTGGGCGTTGATCTGCTGCTGAAGAGGCATCCGGATCCAGCCCGAGACCTGGAGGAGGTCGATATAGCGGGCTACGGGCGCGGCGACGAAGGCAATCGGCAGGAAGAGAATGGCCGTGACGGTCGAAATGGCAAGGAGCCGCCAGCGGCGGAAGAGCATGAGGGTTTTGCGCGAGAGGCGCCTCATGGGCGGTCCTCCGCACGTTCGGCGAGTTTGGACCGGGCCAGTTCAACAAGGGCGAGGATTTCGGGCTCCATTTTCTTTCGGGCGGCAAATCGGACCTGCACATGATCGATGTTGCCGAGCCTTAGAGGCTCGGGCAGGACCAGGCGCAGGGTCCTGAGCCGCCGTGTCTCATCGGTCAGCCGGAATGTGTTTTCGCCTGTTGATTCGAAGCCATCGAGGGCGGCCTGGTCGAAATCAGTGAAGGATGCGAGAGGGCGGGGGAATTGGTCCGTGAGGCGCCGGCGGGGCAGGAGACGGATGGATTCGATGCTGAATTCGGCGCACTCGGGGGGAAATTCGAGGGCGAGGGCCAAGGCGTCGAATGTTTCTTCGGCTTCTTGTTCGGCGATTCCGGCGGGGAGGATGTATTCGCGGGAGTGGCCGTTCACGATGGGCATGAACTTCACTGCGGCGAGGTCGCGCGAGCCGCGCATGAAGCGGATCCCGTTGTCGGCCTGCTCCATTCCGGAGGCCATGGAAAAGGCGGCGGTATAGGCCTCCCAGGCTTCGACGGCTTTTTGGGGCTCACCGGTGGCCGCGTAGCGTTCGACGAGGGCCCTGACGGCGGGGTAGTGATTCGGGTCATGGGCCAAGGCGCGGCGGAGATGGCGTTCGCCTCGGCGGTCGTTTCCGCCGTTGAGTTCGGCGAGACCATAGAGGGTGTTTTCGCGGGCATAATCGGGATTTCGGTCGAGGAGGACATGGTAGGCCTGCTCGGAACGTCGGCGATGGCCGAGGTGCTCGTTGACTTCGGCGAGGAGCAGGAGGGTCTGGTCGGAGACCTGGGCGTCGACGTTGAGCCGGGCGCGTTGGGGGAGTCGCTTGAGGAGGACCAGGAGGCGTCGTTCCGCGTCGGCATATCGTTCCTCGCGAACCAGTTCGCGCGCCTGTTCGAGGTCGTGCCACCACCCAGCCTGTCGGTGGGCGACATAACGCTGAGCTGCGGCCTCAAGTTTCGCGATGATTCGTCCCGATCCGGGCCCGTCGAATAGAACGCTCAACGCGGCGAGAGATACCAGGACGAGAAGAGTGAGATACAGGCAGGTCAGCACGAGCCGATGCCGCCGTATCCAAAGGAGAAGGGGGGAGGGATCTTCCACCATGGGAGGCTGTTTCTTGGGCCGGAGAGAGTCCGGAAGGGCTGGCCGCATACTCCGGTTCATTGTCCAGAGAACGGGGGAGTTTGTCAATGGCGCGGAAGGCCGGGCTTTCACCCGTGGCGCGGCAGGTGGCGGGTATGGGGGCAAGGCTCAAGGCCGACTGTAGCTGGTCAATTCATGCCCGGTCCCAAGGATACTATACCTATCTTTTGCCGGGGTCCGTCGTTCGTGCGACGTTTCCGCCTCGTCTCGCCTGCGTCATCGCCCGCCACGTTACCCGGCGTCGCGGATCTGGCGGATGGCTTGGGCGGTCTGATCGAAGGGGGCGAGGGTGGGGGGGACTTCGCTGATGAGGGGGTTCTGGTATCCGGCCGTGCGCAATTCGGCCATGACGGCCTTGAAATCGACCTCGCCTTGGAGGAGAGGCGTCCATTCGCCTTTCAGGGCGCGGCCTTTCCAGTCTTTCATGTGGACCATTTTGATGTGTGGGCCGAGGATGCGGACCCAGTGGTGAGGGTACTGGAAGATAGCCATGTTGCCGGGATCGAAATAGAAGCCGATGTGGGGGCTGCCGATTTCCTCAAGGAAGTGGCGGGTCTCCAGGGGGCTGAAGAGAAAGCCATTCCAGACGAACTCGACGGCGATAGCCATGTCGAACTCTTTGGCGGTTGTGGCGAGTTCGCGTAGGGCCGAGATGGCGTTGGCGTAGGCGTCGTCGTAGAACAGGTCGGGCCGCAGTTGGCCAAGGGTGTGGAGGCAGCATCGCGCGCCGAGCCGGGCGGCCATCTCAAGGCCGTGGCGGGTTTCGTCGATGCCGATGCGTTGGGCCTCGCCGGAGTCGAGAAGGTTGCCGGTAAGGTGGTTCAGGGTTAGCGAGACGAGTTCGAGTCCGTTTTCGCGAGCGCGGTCGCGGATACTGTCAAGTTCTTCCGCAGGCGTCTGGGGCGTGATCGGGCCCTCGCGTTTGAGGGAGAGTTCGACGGCCTCATATCCGTTTGACTTCGCGGCCTGAAGGAATTCGTCGGTCGAGATGTTTCCGGCGATCAGTTGAGAGATTCCGATTTTCATTCTGTTCTCCTGGGATGGGGCAGGACGTTTTTGTGCCGCCCTTTCGGAACCTGCCCCTGGCTCTTCTTCTTACCACTTTACCCGCGCGATCTGGCCTGCGGGTCCGGCTTTCAGAACGGCTTCGGCGACGGCGACCGCTTTGATAGCTTCGGTTCCTGGCGAGGCGCATTCGGCTTTGCCATTGACGCAATCCACAAAGTGCCGGGCCTGGCGGACGAACATGCTCGGGTCCTTGATGGACTTGAGCAACTTCTGTTTGCCGATGCCGTTGGTCAGGCAGCAGTACTGGTAGTTCCCGTTCTGCGTCGCTGGAGGTGTCAGACCGGCAGTGCCGAACTGGATGAAACCCTTCGGTCCGACAATGTCGTGCATCATGCAACCCCGGGCGGCCCAGCTCCAACTGAGAAGAAGCTGGTTCCCCGAAGCATAGCGCACGATCGTGCTGCCCGTGTCGATGGCGGTCACGCTCGGGTCCAGTTTGATCGAACTGGACAAGACGGTCTCCGGATCGCCGAAAAGCGAATTCGCGAAATCGTAGTCGTGAACCGCGCCGTCCAGGAGGGGGCCGCCGCCCATCTTCTCGTCCATGAACCAGCGCCCCGGCCCGAGGTTGGCCACGATGTGCCGCCAGAGCACGGGGTTTCCGATGCGTCCAGCCCGCACTTCGTTCGCCCAGGAATTCCAGTAGGGATCGAACCGGCGCACGTGAGCGATCATCAGAAGGGTGTTTTTCTCGTGGGCGAGGCGGTTGAGCTTTCGGCATTCGGCCACGGTGCGGGCCATAGGCTTTTCGAGGAGGACCGGCTTGCCCGCCTTCAGGAAGTCCGACGTCACCGAGCCGTGGAGGCCGGTCGGAGGGGCCACGACCACCGCGTCGGGATCTGTCTTCTCCAGGAGATCCCTATGGTTTTCAAAAGTCTCCGCGCCGGGGACCAGTTCAAGGAATTTCGCACGGGCGTCGGGCGAGGGATCGCTCCCCGCAACGATACGGTGGCCCTTGACCTTGAGGAAAGACTGGACCTGCATACGGCCCATGCCGCCCAGTCCGACGAATGCGAGACGGATCATGCCAATGTCCTTTTGCCGACTGAATTGGAAAACAACGAAACGGACTCCCCGGAGGGGGCCCATGTGGGGTCGATTATGAGAGGCGGATTTGGACTGTCAACGGAAAAGACCCGGATCCGGGCCGGGGGAAGGCTTTCTCTTCGGGTTCTGCCCAACACTCATTATCACGACAAAGGTTTCGAACATGCGTTGATCAAAGTGACCTTCCATCTCCTGCCTCATAATCGAAAGGGCCTTGTAGGGAGAGAGCGCGGCCTTGTAGGAGCGCCGGGTGGTCAGCGCGTCAAAGACATCGGCAATGC
>JABMPG010000443.1 GCA_013203855.1 bacterium | reverse complement strand
GGTCGAAAAAAGCGCCGAGAACAGACTTCTCCTTCGCTTCCACGTTCAGGGTCAGGCGGTTCAGCGCGGGGTGCAACTGCACGCTCACCATCTTGAGTTCGGAAGTTGTCTGCGCCAAAACCTGCATGAGCAGCGGCAGTTCCAGTCGCTCCGCCGGCTCCGGCAGTGTCGTGGTCTGGGGAAGATGCGGCGAAGGGGGACGGTCCGGAAGGTCCAGCAACGACTGGATCGCCTGAAGGTTCGGCTTGGCCAGCACATCGAGAAGAGGGCCCTGCCGACCGCGCCAGAATCCAGGCCCGAGATACAGAGAGAAATCGCAGGGATGGGTCGCCTCGTGCAGATCGCGCAGCTGCGTCACGAGATTGCGCGCCACATTCAACGCCGCTTCATCCCCGATAAGGCTGATCGTCTCGCGGGTGGCGTAGTCGCGTCCCACTCTCTGGGCTGACCGCGTCAAAAGAGACGAGTCCCCCGCCTGAGAAAAAACAACCACCGGAGAAGGCCAGGAACCGCCCGTGTCGAGCCAGACAACCGTCACCGGGTTCAACGGCAGGGCCAGCGCCAGATTCTCATCTCCCGTCCACCCGGCCAGAACATCGACCAGCCCAGGATAGAGACCCTCGAAACCCGCCCTCGCCATATAGCCTGCCAGCGCCGGCTCCAACCGGTGAGGATCGAAAACGTACAGATATCCCACTATCTTATCCGAAGTGGGAAGAACCGGACTTTGGGCGGGAAGTTGGCGAATAGAGAACAAAAAGAGAAGGAAGGCCGCTGCCATCAATGGGAACTGTCGCCGCATGAAGTTCGTTCCTCCGCTTCGGGAAGGGGCTCTTCGACGCTTCAATTGATCTGCCGCAGGGACACGCGCAGGTCGATCTGGCGTAGAACTGACGCGATCTGCACCGCATTCGGCTTGGAGGTGACAGCCACAAGTGCCTGCCCTTGAGTGTGGGCTTCAAACGTGATGGCCTGCGCGCAGCCGAAGGAGCACTGCAACGCCTTCACGATCTGACCGATCACCTCGTCCATGGAATGATCCTCATCGTTGAACAGGATCACCTCAAACTCACGCCAGGGCTCGAGCTGGCTCAGATCCAGTTCGACCTCTCGCTTGACCGGCTTGACCGGGGTGGATGGGTGTGTCACGGACAACAGAGGAACCTCCCGGCCGCAAAAGGCCTTTCCGTTTGGCCATATTATGGGAAAAAGAGCAGATAGAGTCAAGCGAATGGCGGGACCGGAATCCTCTGCCCGATAGAACTCCGAAGCAACATCAAGGGACATCCGTCCGTGGGGCCGCCTTCTTATCCCTTTTCCGCCTTTTCTCGATTTTGGGCTGGGTCTTCCAGCGCCGGTGAAACCAGAAATACTGCTCGGGATGCTCCCGGATCGCCTCCTCCAACTGTTCCACATGGAGACGGGTCAGCCGACAGACCTCTTCGCGCCGGTCGGCCAAAGGGTCCGGGTAGAGCGGCGGATAAACCCGGATCCGATAAAACCCATCTGCACGACGGACACAGGTAAAAAGAGCAAGGGGAATGTTCAGGCGACAGGCGAACGAGGCCGGCTCGCGATAGGTCGAGGCCAAGTGGCCAAAGAAGGGCACGAACACCCCCCGCCGACGCGCATCCTGGTCCGCCAGAAACGCCAGAACCTTCCCCTCATGAAGGGCCCGCAGGCCTTGACGAAGCGTGTTGCGGGTATGGACGATTTCCAGGCCCCGGGCCCGGCGCGAATAATACACCATCCGCTCGACCAGGGGATTGTGCAGGGGCTTCGCCACGGCGGAGATCCGACTCTGTTCCACAAGAGAAAACCACGCCACCTCGAGCTCCCAGTTCCCGAGATGACCAGCCACACAGATGGCAGGCTCGCGAGTCGACCCCATAGCCTCGAAATTGTCGCGACCCTCAAAGTCAGCGACCATGTCTTTCAGTACGGCCGCATCCGGTTTCCGCAAAAGAGGAAACTCCAGGGCCACCCGGATGAAATGGCGGGCGCAGGCACGAATCGTTGCGGCCCGCCAATCCGATGTCTGCTCGGGGAACGCCCGTGCGAGATTCTCAAGGGCCACGGAGCGACGGAAGGGGAAAAGGTAATACCACCCGAATGCCGCGACCCGGCTCACGAACGAGTGAGCCCGACGAGGCAGACACACAACTACGGCCGCCCCCGCCAGAAGCAGAGCATACTCGAATCGGTGACGCAGCCGGGGCTTTCGCCGCGCGGTGACGGACAGACTCACAGACGCTTGCTCAGTTCGCTCAAAAGACATTCGGAATGAACGGCCGCAAGACCGTTCTCGTCGATAAGGGTCAAGAGATCGGCCGACCGGGATTCCGGCTGTATCCAGAACCGGCGCACCCCGTGGGCCATTCCCGACTTGACGACCTCATAGGCCGACTCCGGAGGCAGGGCGATCACCAGCACCTGCGGGACGACGGGAAGCTCATCAAGCGTCCCGTAGCAGCGCATGGCTCCGATAGAGGCGATGCGCGGGTTGATCGGATAAACGTGATACCCGCTCTGCCCCAGACTGCGGACCAGCCTGTAACCGGCCTGGTCCCTCTGATCGGACGCGCCGAATACCGCGAAGTCCCGCAAACTCAGAAATTCTGTGATGTTATCTTCCATGGCCGCCCGCTTTCATGCCCGTTCCGCTTGGCGGGGTCGTGGGCGTTAGGGAGTGGGAGTAAGTGCAGGCGTGTAATTGAGTCGGGCAAAAACCTCCTGCACGATCGCTCGTTCGTTCAACTCATTGTTCTCAGCCCGTGCCTGCATCTGCTGCTGGAGCCATTCCGCTATCTGCGGGTTCTCGCTGATCGGCTGGCCCGCTCCGGTCACGGGATGAAACAGGTTCGAATCGAGGCCAAGGCCCTGGATGAAGAAAACATGATTCACCGCTACCTCGACCTGAACATTGTCCGTTCCGGGCAGAGAATACACACCCAGCGAGTCGATCCGGTATTGAGCCGGATGGGTGACGATCTCGTACAGAAAACGAAAAGCGCTCTGGTTGGGCCCGATGAAACGGATACCCAGAACAGCAAGTTCGCCCTTCTTCAGATAGTTGATAGTCGCCGCCCCGGCAGACCCGCCCTGCCTGAAGCCCCCCACCGGCGCCATAGGCTGCGCCTGCATCCGGACTGCTTCCATAAGCGGCTGACTCTCATAGAGCCGCACGACCGATATCTCCTGAACCCCGTTCTTGCGAGCCAGGGGAAGCAGGTTCTCCAGCATCACCAGCTGGTCGTTCAAAGGCCGAAGGTTGAAATACCGAGGAAGGTTCACATCGAACATGTTACGCAGTAGACCGGGGGACAATTCCCGATCAACACCGACTCGAATCGTCTGATCCGGTTCCTTCTGATCCCAGACCAGCCGCGCGTACACCAGTTTGATGATCTCAGGCAGGAACTTCCCGGTGATCTGACCGATCTCCTGAAGCTGATAGATGTTGATACCCAGATTCTGCAGGTTCTGGACGTAGCTGCTCTGCGCCCGAAGCGTGGCGTCGGTCTGGCCGGAGCGCCGGTACAGCGTAAACACGTCCCAGGTGCTGTAAAGCCGGTCAACAGCATCCCAGAGGGTCGGTCTGTCCCGAAGAGGCGCGGGCAGCTGCGTGGGCAGCCGCCATCCCTCCCGCTTATCTTCCAGGAACGACATCTTCATCTGGGAGGTAAGCTCGCTCGAGTCCCCTGCCCAGGTCTCGCCCGCCTCGTAAGCCTGTTTCATCTCCCGGAGCCGATTCAACCGGGCGATGATGATCTCTTCCACCGCCGTCTGATAGGCATCCTCGACCCGCTGCCATTCGGCGACCAGCCCCTCCCAGTAAGCCATGACGCGCGGTTTCTGCGGCGCGTCCGGAGGCATGGGCGGCTTCGGCGGACGCTCGGCAAAAACCGGATTCGGCACGATCTCCATCTGCAGAATAGCCTGCCAGAACGCTTTTTCATCCTCAACCGTCTGCTGCCGGAACTCGTTAATCTTGTCGCGGGGAGCGACAGGAGCCACGCTATTGAACTGAATCACCGCGTTCTCCGCCTGCATCCGCAGCGAATCCAACTTCTGAGCGGGTTTCTGAAACACAAAGAAGTGCGCCGCGCCGATGGCGACGATGCCGATGATCAGGCCCACGATGATCTTTTCACGTTTGCCAATTTTCAGAGCCATGCCTGTTTCCTTGGTCGTGCGTGTCTTTCCCCGCCCCGCCATATCAACCCCGGCGGAAGGAAATACTTCTCCCGTAATCTATACCGCTCCACATCGGCAACAGGCAACTCTTTTCCATCCCACCTGAATTCCGTTGACACCATCCGCCCCCGCGCGTTTTCATGGGGATAAGAAGCGGCTTGGAAAACACGAAAAAAAGGAAGGATCGGACCATGTTCACGATCAACGATTTGTCGGCGGCCCTTATTCAGCGCCGACGCGCCATGGAGATAATCAACGCCACTCCCGACGGAAAGAAACTCACTCATCCCGCAGCTCACGCCCCGCGCATCTTCGCCGATACGGCCACGATTGACGAAATCCGCCCCCTGAAGGAAGCCGGAATCATCAACGGCGTCACCACCAACCCAACCCTGCTCAAGAAGGCCGGCGCCAAGTCGTGGAACGAGGCCAAGGAAATCCTCACCGCCATTCTCAAACTCATGCATCCCCTGCCCGTCAGCCTGGAACTGACGAAAACCGAACCGGACGAGATGGTCAAGCAGGCCGAGGAACTGCGCGCCCTGGGGCCCGAGAACTCCATCATCAAGGTCGCCACCGGCGGCTACCAGGCACTCGAGACCCCCTGCGACCCCTTCACCGGTCTCAAGGTCCTGCACAAACTCTGGGAGCGCGACATCAAAACCAACGCAACTCTGATCTTCAACTCCACACAGGCCTTCTGGGCCGCCAACGCCGGAGCGACTTACGTCAGCCCCTTCATGGGCCGTCTCGCCGATTATATGTACAAAAACGACCAGCCCGAACTACCCCCGGGCAATTCTCTGTACTCGATCATCGACCACAAGAACGCCAAAGGCGATCAGTTCGTCTCGAACACCGAGTACGTGGCGTCGGGCGGCGCGCGCAAGGATGCCGGCGTGCGCCTCGTGCGCGAAATCATGGCCATCTTCGCCAACTACGACATCCACTCCGAAGTCATCGCCGCCAGCGTTCGCAACCCCGTCCAGCTGACCGAAGTCCTCCTCGCCGGAGCCGACATCCTCACTGTCCCCGCCGATGTCCTCGGCACCGTCTCCGAGCATCCCCTCTCCGACAAAGGCATGGTGAGCTTCGATACCGACGCCAAGGTTTTCTCGACCTAAGAGTAATCCCCGCCCCGGACTCCCCCCGCCGCCTTTCCGACGGCGGGGGACCTATCCGGAACCATTCTCGATAGCCTGCCGTTTTCCCTTTATTTTCCTCTCCCGATCCCGTATACATGCAGCCTCTTGAAGCCAACCGGAGACGCTTCACGCCCCCAAACGGAACGGATGCGCCTCCTAATCGTCATTCAAATCGGAAAGGGAAAACAGTATGCCCACCATGGAAAACCTTCAGGAAGCCTTTGCCGGAGAGAGCCAGGCCAATCGCAAGTATCTCGCCTTCGCGGAGAAAGCGGCGAAGGACGGATTCCCCGGCGTTGCCAAGCTCTTCCGGGCCGCCGCCCAAGCCGAAACGATCCACGCCCACGCTCACCTGCGCGTGATGAAGGGCATCAAGACCACCGCCGAGAACCTGCAGGAAGCCATCGAGGGCGAGGGCCATGAGTTTCAAAAAATGTACCCGGGCTTTCTAGAACAAGCCGAGAAAGAAGACAACAAGGCCGCGGTCTTCTCCTTCAAGAACGCCCTGGCCGTCGAGGAAATCCACCATGGCCTGTACTCCGAAGCCCTCAAGGCCGTCGAAAGCGGAGACGACCTCGTCGAGACTCCCATCTTCGTCTGCGCGGTCTGTGGCAACACGGTGAAGGGCCATATTCCCGACCAGTGCCCGGTCTGCGGAGTCAAAAAAGAAAGATTCATGGAAGTCAAATAGGGACGTGGGCGGGCGCTTCGGTTCGAAACGCCCGCCCTTTTATATTCTCTCAGGGAGGCCGATCATGGCCAGGACAACCGCTTGGAAATGCCAGGTGTGCGGGTATGTTCATCGCGGCGCGGAACCGCCCGAAGAATGTCCCGTCTGCGGTGCCCCCCAGGAGGCCTTCGAGCCCCACGAAGAAGCTGCGGCCTCTCACGAGAAGCCCCAGGCCGAACAGTGGCGCTGCCTGAACTGCAACTACGT
>JABMPG010000442.1 GCA_013203855.1 bacterium | reverse complement strand
CCAAGGCGAAACGGCATCCGAGATAGAGGCGGTCGGGTGCGGCTTCCTTGACGGCCTGACGGACTTTCTCGAAATACGTCTTGGCTATGCGGGTGTAGAAGGCCTCGAGATCCGGATAGGCCTTCTTCAGATTCTCCGGAATCTCCGTGTTTTCCAGAATGGCCTCCCATGAGGCGAACTCCACGCCCCAGGCCTTGTTCAGATCGTCGACCGTCGAGTACTTCTTCTTCAGGTCCTCAATGAAAACAAGTTTGGCGGGCTGGTCGGCGGGCGACACCAGGGCGGCCTCAGCGAGGCTGCGCCGGTCGTTTCCCCAACTCATTTCGTTGTCCACGAAGTAGCCGATACACCAGGGATCTTCGGTCGTCTTGCCTTTCTGCTTTTCCATGCGCTTGCGGATGTTTTCCGAAAACTCGGGAGTGAAGGGATCTGGGAATTTGCCCCAGAAACCGGAACTGCCTTCGATTGCCCGGCCCGAGGTAGAAACGGGCACGACATAGGGCGTGCGGCTCTTCAGGTAGACCTCGGACTGGGACCAGTTTCCGATCGTGTTCAGGCCCCAGCTGCGCACGCGGCGATGGCTGCGGTCAATGAAACGCTCTTGCCAGTCTGTGCCGAACTTGCGGAACAGGTTCGCCCCGGCGAAATCGTAGGTGCGATGGGGTATATGGTCCTTATAGTAGCCATGGGGTGCCCAGGAGTTTTCCCCGTAGAAGTCGGCAAGAGGCGTGCCCGACTCGGGGAGAAAGCGGAAGTAGTCCTTGCGGTCGTCAATCGGGGTGGTCTCCCAACGGGTGATGCAGTCGATACCGTGGGACCAGAAGAGCCGTCCCTCGGGATCGGCGAGCCACCAGCGGCCTTCGTGTTTGACGGGGCGGAAGGCGCCGGTCGCCTCCAACTGAGGCCCGGCGGCCCAGCCGCCATATTGATTGCGGTCGACTGGCCCGGGATTGGCTTCCAGGTCCCGGACCTCGGCGGCGTCGGCCTCCTTCATTTCTTCGAGAGAGTGGGTCTTGCCCGGCCAATCCTTGTGGACGTACTGGCCGAACTCATCGATGAAGGGGAAGAAGTCCCCCGCCGCCATGCGCCGTACCGCTCCCCGGGCCTCGATCTCCCCGATTTCGAAAACGTGGTCCTCGCTCGGTTTGGGCACAAAGACGATGATCTGGACGATCTCTCGAGGGTCGAGGTCGGCCATCCCCACGGGGCTTCCCTTCATGCCGATGATCTTCTGGGGCGGATGGATGGCTGTGCCCGAGGAGGTGAGGACGACAGTCATAGTGGTCGCGTCGCCCGCCTCGAGCTCGACACTGCTCGTCACGCAGTTCTGGACGCCGTCCGCGCCGGGATTGTCCACGCGCAGGACCACCTCGACTCGGTTGGCGCCCACGTTCCGGACGGGGAAACCGATCTCGCGGAAGTTCGAGAGATCCCAGCCGCCTTCAGGGCCTTTGAACGTGACGCCGGGCCAGTCCACGGAGTGGCCCGATTCGAGGCGCAGCCAGGGGCCTTTCTTCACAAGGGAGGGCTTCACGTCACGGGCCGGCAAGGCCTCCGCGTCGAAATTCCGGTCGAACCGGATCAGGCTCCGGGACGTCTCGGGGTTTTGAAGCCCGAAAACGGGCGTTGCGAAAAGAAGGGGAGCCAGAAAGCACCAGGGCAGTCGGCGCATGAGAACCTCCTTCGGCGGGGTCGATTGGACGCGGCCGGGATAGGATTGCTATGTCTAACCGAAAATGAATGGAAAGCGCAAGCGGCTGCATCGCCCGAGTTGAGATTTCGGGCTTCGCGGTTTTGTTGGCTAGCCATTTTGGCCTCTGGTTTCTCATTTTTCATTTTGCTTTTTCTCCCCCGTTTCCTATCCAATAGCCCAAGCCTCCGAGGGCCTGCCTATGCTTAGATACGCGCTTCGACGTCTCGTGGTCCTGGTCCCCGTTTTGTGGGCCATGGTGACGCTTGTTTTTTTCCTCGTTCGACTCGCGCCCGGGGGACCCTTCGATTCCGAGCGCCCCCTGAGTCCCCAGGCCCTCGAACGGGTCCAGGCCTATTACAAACTGGACGCCCCAGTCTGGAAACAGTACCTCGACTACCTCGGCGGCGTGGCGCGGGGCAATCTCGGGCCGTCACTGCGGTCGAGCTACTCCGTCAGTGAGCGGATCGCGAGCAAACTCCCCGTTTCGGCCGAGCTCGGGCTTTACTCCCTCATCTTCGCACTGGTGTTCGGACTCGCGGCGGGCGTCTTCGCCTCGACCCGGCCCAATTCCTGGCGCGACCATGCCGCCATGTCGGCCGCCATGACCGGGATCTGTGTGCCCAACATCGTTCTCGGGCCGCTCCTCGTCCTTGTCTTCGCTATCGTCCTGGGATGGCTCCCCTCCTCGGGCTGGGAGAGTTGGCAGTCGCGGCTCTTGCCGGTGGTCACGCTGGGCACGGCCTACACGGCCTATATCGCGCGGCTGGCGCGGGGCAGCATGCTCGAGGTTCTGTCGCAGGATTTCGTGCGGACGGCCCGTGCGAAAGGGCTCAGCGAGAGCGCCGTGGTCGTCCGCCACGCTATGCGGGCCGGCTTGCAGCCCGTGGTCACCTTTCTGGGGCCGGCTACAGCGGGCCTACTTAGCGGGTCCTTCGTCGTGGAGACAGTCTTCGACATTCCCGGCCTTGGGACCGAATTCATCGCCTCGGCGCTCAACCGCGACTACACCATGGTCCTGGGGACGGTTCTTGTCTTCGGCGTCCTGATTCTGATCCTGAATCTGGCCGCCGACCTGATCCAGGCCTGGCTCGACCCGCGAGTTCGCTACTGAGATCTTTCCCCCAAAGTGTTGTGGGATTGGCGCGCTCGCTGGTCATGTCTTGCCAAAGACTCCCCTTTCCCGCAAAACTCCCAACTCCGAACTTTGATCTTGCGCCTTTCCCATTGCACAAGGCATAACAGACCGAAGTTTCGAAAGACAAGGATCGCATGAGCACCAAGGCCAACTACTTCAAGATCGGCGCCTTCGTCATTGCCGCGGCGACGATTCTGGTTGTGGCTATCGTCATCCTGGGTGCCGGCGCTCTCTTCAAGAAACGGGTTCTGGCCGAAACCTATATCGACCAGTCCGTGCAGGGGCTCGACATCGGCTCGCCGGTGCGCTATCGGGGCGTTCTGATCGGCAACGTGAAAGATATCGACTTCGTCCACAACGTCTACCCCGTGCCCTCTCTGGAGGAAGTCCGTTATGTTCTGGTCCGATTCCGGCTCGATCCCTCCGGTTTTGGCGAGATGACCGGCAAGACTATCGGATCGGTGCTCGCCCAAGAGGTCAACCAAGGGCTGCGGATGCGCATGAGCGCTCAGGGCCTGACCGGCAGTTCCTATCTCGAAATGGACTACATGGACCCGGAGCGCAACCCGCCCCTGGAGATCAACTGGAACCCCGAGTGTCACTATATCCCCTCCGCTCCCAGCACGATAAGCCGAATGAGCGAGTCGGTCGAGACGATCCTGCGCAAGATCGAGAAGACGCAGTTCGAGCAGGTGGCTCTGGATCTCCACCAGCTTCTCACCACCATGGATCAGGAGATCAAGGCGGCCGAACTGCCCCTGATCCGACGGGACGTGACTGACTTTCTTCGGGATCTCGTGGGTGAGATCCGAAGTGTGAAACTGGCCAAACTTCACGACGAAGCCAGCGCCCTTCTCACCGAACTCAGCGGCTCCAACCAGGCGCTTCAGGAGATTCTGAGGAACCCCAAAATTGACGAGATCCTCACGGGCGCGACAGACACGATCCGAGGGGCACAGCGGATCGTCGCCGACAGCGAAGGCCAGGTCGAGCAGGTGCTGACTCAACTGAATGACGCGTCCGCCCATCTCAACGACACGGCGCGTGAATTGCAGACTTTGATCGAGAACGGCGCAGCCGACGAATCTCTCGCCCGCCTCCGCAATTCCCTTCAACGCCTCGACCTGATCCTGTCGGGGCAACAAGCCAACATCGCCCGCATTTTCGAGAATCTCTCCACCGTCTCGGAAGACCTCAAGGAGCTGGTGCGCGAGGCGAAAAAGCATCCTTCGGGCTTCCTCTTCGGAGAGCCGCCGCCTGCTCGGGAAGGGGAATGACCATGAGATACGCCATCGGAATCTGTCTGATCCTGGCCCTGCTGGCCGTCGGCTGCGTCCGAATCCGTCAGCCGTACCCCGAGAAGCACACCTTCGTCCTCGAGGTCGAGCGGCCCGATGAAGCCATGGCTCCGGCCCTGGCCCCGTCCGTGTCCGTGCGCCCCTTCACGATCTCGCCCCGATATGAATCCGGCCAACTGGTCTATCGTCGCGATGAACTCGCCTACACGACCGACTACTACAACGTCTTTCTCATTTCGCCCGAGCGCATGATCGCCGAACAGGCTCGCGAGTGGCTGGCGGACACCGGCCTCTTCGAACATGTCCTGCCCGCCTCGAGCCATATCGTTCCGATGTATATCCTCGAAGGCAACGTCGTCCGTCTCTATGGCGACCTTCGCGAGCCGAAGCATCCCGAGGCGGTTCTCGCAATCGAGTTCATCCTGATCCGAAACGGTCTGTCCTCGGATGTGGCGCTCCAGAAAAGCGTTCTCAAACGGGTCGAGGTGGAAGATTCGACGGCGGAATCGATTGTAAAGGGCCTGGCCGACGCCCTGGGGCGGACGCTTCAGGAGTTTGAGGCGAATCTCCGGCAGAGTCTGCGCGATTCAAACTGATTGGTTTTCATTTTTCCGATGCGGCTTCGGAGGGGGGAGACCCGGCCGGAACCGCCGCGGCGGAGAATTTCCAGGACTCGTGATAGGCCCGGGCGTTCTTTTCGTGCTCGCGGAGGGTACGGGAAAAAACGTGCCGGCCCTCACCGCCATAGACGTAATAGAGAAAATCGGACTCGTCGGGACGAAACGCGGCGACCAGCGCGGCCCGGCCCGGATTGCAGATTGGGCCCGGCGGCAGACCCTTGATGCGATAGGTGTTGTAGGGCGAATCCACTTCCAGGTCGGCGAAAAGCAGCGGCGTCTCCCATTGCCCGAGGGCATAGCGAACCGTCGCGCAACTGTCCAGTCGCATTCCCTTTTTCAGGCGGTTATGGAAGACCGAAGAGATGAGTGGCATCTCCTCCGGCCCCCGCGCCTCGCGCTCGATGATCGAGGCCAGCGTGACATATTCGAGACACGTCAGCGGCCGGGCGTGGGGACTGTTGAGTCCCGGCAGGATACTCTCTTCCGCGAGAACCTGGCGGAACCGGCGCGTCAGTCTCTGGAGCGCTTCGGCCTCGCTCGTCTCCGGCAGAAAACGATACGTGTCGGGGAAGAGAAAGCCCTGCGCGTCTTCCCCCGGAATCAGAATCTCGGCCAGCGTTCCGGAATCTCCGCAGAGGGACAGAAACGTCTCCGCGCTCCGGATCGCGCCCGATGTTTCCAGTCGACGAGCGATCTGTTCGACGGTCCACCCCTCCGGGATCGTCACGCTGATGGCCGGAACTTCCTGTCCGGCGGCCATCTCCCGCAGGACGCGTAGAGGCGCCGTGCCCGGCGCAAAGGAATAGACCCCGGGCTGAATTCGGCGGTCAAGGCGATGTCGCACGGCCAACACGATATTCAGGAATTCCGGACTGGAGATCCTCTGCTCTTCAAGCCGTCGCGCCACGGTCCGGAGCGAATCCCCCCGGCGCACCTCGAAACGCACCGCCTCCTCCCCCGCATCCATCCCGTCATGGCGAGCCCACCACTCGAACGCCAGGGCCACCCCCAGCCCGAAGACGATCAGAAGAAGAAACAGAGCGCCCATAGCCTGCAAGAACAGGCGGACGAATCCCGGGCGGGCGGTCGTTGGGCTGTTCGGGGTTTCCGACTCGGACATGGCGTCTCCACGCAAACAATCGGGCCTGGGCCCAAAGGCGCATTCTATCACGCCGCCGCGGTTGGCAGAAGCGGAAGATCGAGATCGCTGTTCGCAGGACTGCCTTCAGGCTGCCCGCAATGTCCAACTCAAGTTGCGGCAGACCTATGTGGGAGCCCTGAACGGGCCAGATTTCACAGGATGCCCCAATCCACAATTTCCTTTACCCGGCGGGTGTCGGTCGATACACTGGCTCATCTGCTTACGGAAAGGCGCCCTGCGGGGCCGCAAAAATGCGCATCCTTTTCATCGGAGATGTAGTCGGAAGGCCAGGACGGCGCGCGGTCACTTCCTATCTGCCGGTCTTGCGCCAGCAGAAGGAGATCGATTTCGTCGTCGCCAACGGCGAAAACGCCGCCAGCGGCAAAGGACTGACCCAGTCCGTGGCCGAGGAACTTTTCAAGGCGGGCGTCGACGTGCTCACCGGTGGCAACCACACCTGGAAAAACAAGGACATCTTCAAGATCATCGACGATCCGAGAATCCTCCGACCGGCCAATTATCCCAATCTGGCCGAGATCCCCGGCCGGGGTTGTGGTCTCTATGACGTGGGTGAACACCGGATCGGCGTCATCAACCTCATGGGCCGGGTCTTCCTGGCCAACCTGGATTGCCCCTTCAGTGTCGGCATGGAACTGGCGGAATCTCTTCGCGAGCAGACCTCTCTGATTCTGGTGGACATGCACGCCGAAGCCACCAGCGAAAAAGTCGCACTGGCCTGGCACCTCGACGGAATCGTCACAGCCGTCATCGGCACGCACACGCACATTCCGACCGCCGACTAGATCGTGACCCCGTCGGGCACGGCGATTCAGACGGACGCGGGCATGACCGGGCCCTATGACAGCGTGTTGGGCGTGCGCAAAGACCTGATCCTGAAAACCATGATCACCCAGATGCCGGTCCGACACGAACTGGCCAAGGACGACGTCAGATTCTGCGCCCTCCTCATCGACGCAGACCCCGACTCTGGCCGCGCCCTCTCCGTGGAACGTATCTGCCATCGACTGACTGACTGAACGCCCCCGCCGCCGATTCGAAAACTCAGAATCCCAGATCCCTACAGGTTTTCCCCGTTCGCCGCGATGACATCGCGATACCACCAGGCTGAATCCTTGGGGCTGCGCTTGCCGGTGGGAAAATCGCAGTGGATGATCCCGAACCGTTCCTTGTAGCCCTGGGCCCATTCGAAATTGTCCATGAGGGTCCACAGGAAGTAGCCTTCGATCGGAACGCCGTCCGCGCAGGCCCGGCGCAGCTCGCGCAGGTAGCGGTGAAGGAAATCGATCCGCTGCGGGTCGTGGACCTTTCCGTCCAGCGCGACCCAGTCCACGTT
>JABMPG010000441.1 GCA_013203855.1 bacterium | reverse complement strand
TCGGGTTTCATATAGATCGTGGACATATGGGTGATGTAATAGCCGGGATAGTTGGCGGAACGCCCGAGGGTTTCGTGACGGGCGACGGTTTCGTAGAAGGGATCTCCGGTGTACTGGCTGAGGCGCACGAGATCGGGAGCATAACAGTTCATGGAAATGTTGCCGTTGTGGGAACTGTTGCGGTGAGACAGCTGGCTCCCTCCCTCTACATTGAGGCCCACGCGGGAGAGGAGCCAAGCGGGGACGGTTTCGTCCTGGATACGTTCAAAAGCATCGGTTCGCTCCATGGGGGCCCTCGGATCATTTGGGTCACGCCCGTCGACGACGCGGTAGCCGAGAATGATGCGTTGATCTCCGTTAAATGAATATCCGAAAGTGGCTACATCGTGTCTGAATTTTCTATTCCTCAGTTCTTCGGCGCTGAGGAACATGTTGGCGTCCGGAACGCGGGGCTGCATCCAGGTACCGTGGGCGAGGAGTTTGCGTGCGGATTCTTCGGCCGCATCGAGGTATTTCGTGTCGCCCGTGACTTCGTACATGCTCATCAGGGCAGGAACGTTCGGGGCCGTGCTGGGGATCTCGAAAGCCTTGGAGATAAGTGTTGTGGGCGTGGAGTAGACTTGGGCTTCGATGTAGTCGTCAGCTCCCAGACGGGCCTCTTCAAGGAGTGCAGGGTCTTTCGTGAACCGGTAGCGATAGATGTCTTCACGGAAGCCAGGACTGGCTTTGCCAAATCCATAGGCCCGGTAAGCGGGGATGCGTCCCCGGCTCATCAAGTAAAACCCAGCGAAGATGCTGGCCGGGTAGCCCTGGCCGTACCCCCCGAGAGCTGGAAGATCCGGACTCCATTCCTCGCTCCAGTCGCTGGGGGGAAGGGGGAGCGACATCCAGCCGTTTCGCGAGAGCCAGTAGGCCAGCGTGGGGATGGCTCGTTGCGCGTACCAGTCGGGGTCTTCGGTGAAGAGATAGTTCTGCACCAGCGTGAGGGGGGAACTATGATTGAAGTTGTTAATCGAGTGGTTGTACGACGCTTCAACGTAGGAGAAGGCCATGGCCCGATCGCTCCAGCCGCTGTATCTCCAGTCCGCCATGATAAGGTCCTGAATATTGAAAATGGTGTCCGTGAGGGAGCAATAGTAGTTCTTCTTGACGTCGCGGATCTCGAGAATGTCGTCGGTCACATGGCGGAAAAGGTCGTTCCATCCGCCAATCTGCGCGAGAGGATGATATGAGAGGCGGAACATCTCCCCCTTGTGCAGATACCCTTCGGCGCGTCCCGGAAGAGGAGCGAAAAGCCAGGGCTGGACGCCTCCACGGGGTCCCCGGATGCCCAGGCCGAATCGGCTATCCATGGGAGTGGCCCAGCGATAGGGATAGCTGGAGGGATCCGGCGTGACGCCGAAGGTCGCCTGGGTGTTGTTCCCCGCCGGAGAATCGAGAGGCAAGGTCATGAGACTACATGCGTTGGGCGACGCATTCTCGCGGACCAGCGCCGGAATGGACGGCACATATTTCCCGAGGTACGGCTTGGCGCAGAGGACGTAGTCCACGTTCTCCAATTCTGTTTCCGGTCCGTTGGTCACGCCCAGGCTCCAGGATCCGGTTTGGCCTGCCAACAGTTCACACTCCACGACCGGTTCCTGCGCGCCACTGGGAATGCTCCAGGTCACGGTGAGGGTGGCAAGATCGGCGGCGGCCTTCAGTTCGATGGTGCTCGCGTCGATTCTGTTCATCTGAAACGGAACGAGCCATTGCGGTTCGCCCAACCGGAAGATATTGGCCGTCGTACGGGTTGTGAATTCTCCGCCCTCTTCGGTGACGTAGTTCCATAGATCGCTGGCAAAATCAAGGTCGCGCCAGAAACTGGATTCGTAGGCATACATGGCTACGTAGGCGAACAGGTCGGTCCGGTCGCCGATCGCGTGCCAGGCGCCATCCTCATAGACCGAGGTCTGTTTCTGGATGATGGTACGCCCGTCGGAGGGAGTCTCAAAGAGCTGAACCTTGACAAGACTGTTTCCGATCTCCTCCTGGGTGACGGGCGTCTCATCCGAAGTGGCCCAGTCCGGCGGTTGGGTGGAGGCGTCGGCCCATCGGGGTTCTACAAGGGTCGCGATCTCAAGAAGGGTTTTGTAGTCATCCGGCGGAGTATAGTTGATGTCGTTCGTAATGAAGAGCGCGTCGAACCGGCCGAGATGCGCCGCGGTGTCAACCAGCTCGGCCTTGAGGTCGCCCATGGGAAGCGTAACAGTCGTGCCGATTTCCCAACCGTAACCATCGTGCGAGCCCTCGTCCCCGACTCGCTCGTCGTAAACGCCGTCGTTGAGCCGGACATTGAAATAGCGGGTGCCCGGTTGGAGAAAAGCGTAATCGCGGCACCGGACCCAGATTCGATACGTGTCGGTGGTCGGCAGATCGGTGGTGACCTGCGCCGGAATCTTGGTCTCGGGATGCCCGTCATTCGGGGCAATCAAGATCAGGTCGGTCAAAGCGCCACCATACTCGTTGACGAACGACCAGGTGCCGTGGTTGTTGTCAAATGACGTCGGCATGAAAAGCAGGTTTGTCAGAGGCGGGGGAGGCGGGAGAGGCGGAAGAGGGTCGGCGAGATCGGCGATGGCCAGAACACTCGAAAGATTGTTCGGCGGTGGAGTGGAACTGAGGTCGGGCGTAATGAGCAGAGCGTCGAAGCGGGCGAAGCTGGCGGAAGTGTCGATAATCTGAACCGGAAGTGTGCCGGTGTTCAGAGTGACGATACCCCCATCCTCCCACCCCATGCCGTCGTGCAGGCCCTCGTCCGCGAACCGCTCCTGATACAGCCCGTCCCCGAGACGCACGTCGAAGAAGCGAATGCCGGGCCGGTCGAACTGGAATTCCCGACAGCGCACCCAGACACGATACTGGCCGGTCGACGGGATATCGGCAGCGCCCTCGGCGGAGACGGCGTCGCTAGTATCTTGGCCGCTCTGCCCGTAGAGGATCTGCCCGCTCAGCGACCCCGGGTAGTTGATGATCGTCCAGGTCCCGGGCCGATTCTCGAAACTGCTTGCCATCAGGACCCGCCCGGGAGCGGCGTTGACTAGACTGGGCAGGGCGATCCCCATGCAAAGGATGATTCCCCACGTCCGGAAGATGCGCGGAATTGCTTGTTGCTTGGTGTGCCGTTGCCTGCTCATCTATACATCTCCTTCTCGGGGGAATCCCGGCGGTGGGAAAGGAAGAAACCGCCGGAAGATTCGATAATTGCTTCCTATTTTACCCCATGGGGGGGCTTTCTGCTGCTTCAACTATAACGATTTCGAGAGTTCTCTTTGCCCGAATTACAGGCCCAATTCTTCTCTCAGACTCCGCTTCTGGAGTACCGACTCGTTGACTGCCTTCTTCAGTGCCTCCTTCTCGTTCTTCAGACGCTTAAAC
>JABMPG010000440.1 GCA_013203855.1 bacterium | reverse complement strand
TCCGCGTGCCTTTCGTGGCTCAGTGGCCGGCCGTCCTGCCCGCTGGAGTAAAGTACGAGTACCCCGTCACCAGCCGGGACATTCTCCCCACGGCCGCCGCCGCCGCCGGGCATCCCGCCCAATCGAACTGGAAACTGGATGGCGTGGATCTGACACCTTACCTGACCGGAAAGAAATCGGGATCGCCCCACGAGAACGAGGCTCTCTGCTGGCGTCTGGCCGTGCGGCCCAAGGGGCCCGACGATGTGCCGTGGGCCGTTCGCATGGGCGACTGGAAGTTGATCGGAGTGCGCTCCAGCTCGGTGAAAGAAGGACAGCCCAACCGGTTGCTCTACAACCTGGCCAGCGATCCTGAAGAGAAAGATAGCCTCCTCGAAAAGCATCCCGATATCGCCCAACGGCTCGAAACGGCCTACTGCAAATGGGAGGCCGAGATGGCCCCACCGGCTTGGCGGCTGAAACCGGCTATCAAGAGAGAAGCAAAGTGAGACGGGCTGGGCCTGATGCGATGACTGCGGATGGGGAATCGTGAGGCGATTTTTCTGCTACTTCACCAATAGGAAGAGATCAATATGAGAACCAATGTCACTGTTCTTTTGCTGTTGCCGCTTTTCATTTCGTCTGTTGGCTGGACCAATGGCCCGGAGGGTGGTCTCCGTCCGGCCGGGATCTTCGGCGATCACATGGTTCTGCAACAGGGACAGGAACTGCCTTTCTGGGGCTGGGCAATCCCGGGCAGCGAAGTGACGGTGACGATGAAAGGGCAGTCCCGGTCGGTTCAGGCTGGAGAGGACGGGAGATGGTTGCTCAAGATGCCGGCCCTCCCCGCTTCGTCCCAACCGATGGAAGTGCAAATCCGGGGCGGTGAAGAGAAACTTGTATTTCACGACGTTCTCGTCGGAGAAGTCTGGCTGTGTTCGGGACAATCCAACATGGGAGTGCAGGTGAAGACCGCGGCGAACGCCGAAGCCGAAATCGCCTCGGCCAACGATCCCGCCCTGAGAGTCTTCGGGGTCCCCGGAACCGTGTCGCCCGTTCCGTTAGATAATGTCTCCGGCGCGTGGGGATCTACGACATCCGGAACGGTCGGCAACTTTTCGGCCGTCGCCTACTACTTCGCCAAAAACCTGCGCCAGGACATGAACGTTCCTTTCGGCCTGATCATCGCGGCCAAGGGAAACACGCCCGCCGAGGGATTCGTCGATCCCGAAACGGTTCAGACCGATCCACGGCTTCAGTACGCCCGCAACACCTTAGCCGCGATCCATAGGATGTATCCGTCCTATCAGAGCGATTTCGCCGATTTTGAGAAATCCTTCAATGGCGAGGGGAAGAAAGCTTTCAGCACGTACATGGCATGGGGCCGGGAGAACCTGGAAGCCGCTCGGGCGAGCAAGCCCCTGACTCCCGAGCCCGTTCTTCCTCTCGGCCCGGGAGTCGTGATGCCCTGGTCCGTTCGGCATATCCCGTCCACCGTCTACAACGGCATGATCCATCCCCTCATTCCCTATGCCATCCGGGGAGCCCTCTGGTACCAGGGCGAGGGCAACACGCACTATGCAGTGGGCCACTATGATGGCGTCCAATCCGCCATGACGTCGGGCTGGCGTCGCCTGTGGGGACAGGGGGACTTTCCCTTCTTGTTCGTGCAGCTCGCCAACTACTATGCGAAAAGCGATCTCCCCACCGCTTACGCCCGCCTTCGCGAAAAGCAGACCATCATCCGAGATACCTGCCCGAACACCGCCATGGCCGTGGCGATCGATATCGGCGATGAGAACAACATTCACGCGAAGAACAAGCAGGACGTGGGCAAGCGTCTGGCCTTGTGTGCCCGGGCGACCGTCTACGGCGAAGAGAACGTAGTGTATCGAGGACCGCGATTCCGCTCGATGGAGAAGTTAGGGGACGGGCGGGTTCGTCTTCACTTCGACCACATTGAGCGTGGGCTGCGGACGCGCGACGACGCTTCGGCGACAGGCTTTACCGTCGGGGGAAAGGATCAGGCCTTCCACCCCGCCACCGCGAAGATCGACGGAGACACGGTGGTCGTGGCCTGCCCCGAGGTCCCGGAGCCCGTGGCCGTTCGCTACGGCTGGGAACACAACCCGGTCTGCAATCTCCAGAACGCCGCCGGTCTTCCCGCCGAGCCGTTCCGGACCGATGACTGAGAAGACGAGCAGGCCGTGCCAATGGTCTCTCCAGGCACCCCAAGTATCACGCTCTGAGATCGCGGTTAAGGGGGGATTCTGACAATATGACAAGAAAACGCCCTGCTCCACCCCGTGTCCTCACCCGGCGCGATTTTCTGAAACTGAGCGCCGCCAGCGCCGGAGCCCTGGGTCTTTTCAACCCTCTCGCGC
>JABMPG010000439.1 GCA_013203855.1 bacterium | reverse complement strand
TCATCCGTCTCGGCCCCCAGAAACTCCGCCGCTAGCGACCGCACCCCCTCCATGCGCGCCCCCAACGGCCCCCATTCGTTGGCCACCGGATCGAGCTCCAGCTCCTTCATATACTCGTAAATCGCATCGGCGATAAAACGCGGCATCGCCCCCAGGCTGCCGCAGTTGAGGTGGATGAACCCCGGCTCGAGCATGAACTCCTGTCGCACCCGGGACCACATCACGTCCGGCGTCGCAGCCGCGCCAATATCTGCGCGCAACCTCTCCAGCTGTGTCGCCAGCTCCTTGCCCACGGCGGGCAGAACTTCGGCCATGGCCAAACTGGCGGCCAGGCTTTTGATAAAAGTGCGGCGTTGCATCTTTCCCCCTTCTGGGCGGAGATCCGCTCCTCTGCATCTTTGGTTCGAGGAACGCTTCGCCGTTGGAATTTATGGCTTCGCTTCAAAACCCATTTAGACTCTACTCCAGGGAATATGGGCTAAATTTGGAGTAGAGTCTAAACAGAATGTGACAATGTCAGTGCTCATCTCCGGGTATCCGCCTCCCATCTACTCCTCTTTGAGCTCCACCTCGACCAGTTCCATCGAACTAACCGACTGGTTCAACAGCTGCTCCTGGCCTTCGATCGGCATCCCCTGCTCATCCATCCGTATCCCATAAGACTTCACATCCTCCTCGTATTTCACCAGCCCAGCGGTTGAGAACCACTGCGCGATTTCTCCCCTCTGACCTTCCATCCCTTTCAGATTATCTACCACCTTGAAGGTATCGAATTCCCTGGAGAGCACTGCTATTTGCTCCTTCCCCATCACAGTTTTTCGTCTATCCGCAAAAAGATCCGGACAAAAAAATCCGCTGGAGATAAATGACAGAAATCCACCCTTCCTCGACAGCCTCTCGACCGTTCAACTGCTTTCCCCCGCCGGCATCCTCTTCTCGAAGAGAATCCCGTCCGGCTCTTCCTTTCCCACTTCCTCAAACCCCATCTTCGCATAGAAATGGCGCGTCCTTTCGTTCCATTCAGGCGTACCCAACGTCCACCGCTCCACCTGGGGAAACTCCTCCCAGATAAATTCGAACGCCCGCATCCCGATCCCCCGATTCTGGCACCCCGGATCGATGAAGATCCGCCCCAGTTCGTACCGCCCTTCTCCCATGTCGAAGGCGATGAACCCACCTATGATCCGCAGCCCGTCCACGATCTTGTAGTATTTCCCCATCTTCATCATCTTGCTCTGCCACCGGTCCGACTTGTATCCCGGCGGCCCCCCCGGCCCGGGTGCCCCGTAGTTCACATCGTCGTCAAACGCCCGCTGGGAAACCATCGCCAGCGCCTTCGCATCCTCCGCCTTCGCCTTCTCAAATCGAATCATGAATGCTCCTCCTCCCTTCTCAATTCCCTTTGAATATTAACAAAACGGGACACGACATCGCCTCTCTCATGGCACCTCGTCGAACTGAAAGGCATACAGCTTGCACGCCCGGAGCTTGAAGTGAAGCCCAATCGGCTTGCCGATCAATTCGGCGACATTGGCCTTCTCTCGCCAGAGAACAGGAGCGGCGATCTGGTTGCGGTCGATGTCGATTGAGTCGGCCAGGGTGTAACCGGGAATGGGATGGTTCTTCTCGTCCCGTATCTCGACCCAGACCTGCCCCATGGCGGAGCAATCGATATTGAGCTTGGGATAGGCTCCAGAGACCTCGAGCAGCGGAGTCGTGAACTCAGCTCCGTCGAAGGCTGCGTCGGCAGAAACAAAGCCATCGAGGCGCTGCACCAGGCGGCGGAGCCCTTTCTCCGGCTCCATTTTGCCGGGCTCGTAGGCACCATGCGTGCGGCGGGTGGGAGCATCGAACATCCAGATCTCATCTCCCCTCCGAATCATGCCCAGGCACATGTAAGTCTGACCGCTGTCCCAGGCCCCCTGTAGTCCAAGAGCGACGTAGGGTCTTCGGTCCGGGCGCGCGAAGCGTATCCCATCGCGACTGACCGCAAGCTGGATATCAACGGGACCATCGTTGCGGAAGCGGCCGCGGTCGTCGTGGCCCTGCAAGGTAGTATCCGAAGTATCTCCAACCGCATAGTGGCGATAGGGTGTCGTAAAGCTGAAGTAAGCGTCAGCTGCCCATGGATACTGGTGGACACACGGCGTGTACAGATCGCTGTCGGGCGGGTCCATTTCGTCCGACTCGAGCACAGTGGTAAAGAACCGCCCAGCGCCGGGATGGCCCTCATTGAGAGGGATCCAGGGGAGGGCCATGGGATCATCTATTTCCAGTCGGCCTACGCTCCGCCCCCGCTGGTGAGTGCGAAAATAGCCGACGTACGTCTCCAGACGCGTGTCGTAGAAGAAATGGTTCTGAGTATCGTGGAAATAGTTACTCACCGGCGTTCTCTGGCGTGTCCAGTGGATGCCATCGGGGCTGGTACAGAGATAGAGTTCCAGCCTGGCGACGAACTTCTCGCCCTCGAAATATCCTGTCACCGCGCCTTTTGATTCGGGCCAAACCTCGTTCTCGTGAATGATGCACAACGCCTTGTATCGTTGTTCATCCGGGCCGTTCGGATCGATCATGACGCCGACGGAAGCGCCCGGCATGACGATGTTGTTTTCACGGATCCCTTCCCATTCGAAGAGGTTGACATTGACTCGTTGCCAATCCACTCCATCCCTGCTCTCGGCATAGCAGACACAGCGACCGTGATTCTTGCCGGCCAGGTTCGAAAGGCCATCGTACCACATCTTGTAAAGGCCATCGTGCTCAAGTACATTCGAATAGGCGTAGATGGCGATCTCGTCCCATGGTTTCCCAGGTGACAGCACGATATCGCTCTTGACGGGTGGATTGACGGTGAGCGTCATGCCCCGCTGGGATTGGAACCACTTGCTGTCGACGAAGAGTTGTTTGTTGGTGCCAATATCAATCGTGCATTCTCTGACCACGTCTATCTTCTCCCTGTTATAGCGCCTCACATTGAGAGCTAAAGCAACTGCCCAGAAATAATCTCCCCCTTGGCACCGCCCTACTGCACCCCGAAGAACACCACCTTCCCGCCCCATCCCTCGAGCGTCACCGTGATCCTGGCCTGGCCGGAGGAGAGCCGCTCGACTTCGACACCATCCATCGCAGCATCCGTCTCGGCAATCGTGTGCTGCGTGATATACGTGAACCGTCCCGCACGTGGGGAGAATATCGAGACGGCACCGCAGCCGGACTGGGGATCGATCTTCTCGTGCACCTCTGGCGTGCCGCCCACAACGCCGGTGACAATCGGCTTTGCCGATGTGATGTCGTCGCGCACCTGCTTGTAGTATTCGAGCCACGTGCCGTAACGCGCGACCCCTTCGTCGGAGAGGCCGACCAGATCCCCCCAGATACCGTTGTGACCGAGGATCATCGAGGCGATGTTCGTCTCCTGCGAGGCGGCCGGGTCGTCGGGCAGGTAGTGGGTCAGGAAAAGGATCGACGGAATCCATCTGTCGTAGCCGAGGCTTGCGCGGCAATTGCGCGGTCGTGACGGGCCGGGGAAGACGAACACATTCGCGCCCATGCCGCCGCCAGGCGCGTATTGCGGATCGTCGAGGTTCTTGTAGTACGGCCCGTTGTTAATGAGGAAGAACTTGCCTGAAGCGAGAAACGCCAGGCCGACACTGCGTCCCGACTCGGTGATGTCGAAATCGACGATTGCATCGGGGCACGCCGCACAGACCTTATCGACGATCTTTGCCATGTAGCGGACCTGTTCAAAGGCCGCGCAGTCCTTGCGCTCCTGCGGCAAGTTGCTCGATGTGCCGTGATCGTGATCCGGGCTGTCGCATCCGTACTGGCTGACCGCGTCCCACTTGAAGTAGGTGACGCCGACTTCGTGGTGCAGACGGATAAGTTCGGCGGCGAACACCTCCCACCAGCGGGAGACCAGGCACATGTGATAGCTCTCCTCGGTCTCCCAGACCGGCTGCGCGTCCCATGGCTCGCCGTCCGACTCGCAGCGGCAGTCCAGATGGTCCTGCGTGATCTTGGCCGAGACCGCCGTTTGCTTTGGGCTGAACCACAGCCCGAGCTTCATGCCGCGATCGGCGAGCATCTTGCCGACAGTCGTGAGCTGCGCATCGAAGCGATCTGTGTCCACCGCCCGCTCGCCGGTCTTCGCGTACCAGCCAGTATCCAAC
>JABMPG010000438.1 GCA_013203855.1 bacterium | reverse complement strand
GCATTATCACGCCCATCCTGGTGGCGATCTTCTACTATCTGATCATCACGCCCATCGGCTGGCTCCTGCGGCTGACCGGGCGCGATTCCATGCAGCGCTCCCGCGAGGGACGCGACACGTTCTGGGTGCCGCTCGAGCACCAGACCGACCCCAAACGTTACGAGAGGCAATTCTGATGGCTGAGCAGTCCGTCCAAAACGATAACGAACAGCAGAAGACCGAGGCTCCGCGTCCGCCCGCCAAACGGCGAGGTCTGGCCGGGGAGTTTATGGAATACCTGATGGAGAACAAAAAGTGGTGGATGATCCCGATCATCATCACCTTCCTCCTCCTCGCCCTGATCCTCGTCCTCGGCAGCACCACCGTCGCGCCGTTCATCTACACAATCTTCTAACGGTTCGTGGACAAACAGGTCTGACAAGAGAAACCGCCGGGGGCAATCGCGCCCTCGGCGGTCTTTTCTGTCCGGAGATCGGGAAAAGGGAGTGATCGGTCTCAGAAACCGTCGCCCGCGCTCAGGGTCCCGTTCGTCGGATCATACTTCACATCGCCGCCTTCGTTCGTCTTGTCCGGCCCGACACTCCAAAGACGATAGTCCGAGCCGTCGGCCGTGAGTTCGTAGTGGAAGGGCTGACCCGAGAACGGATCGATGACCGGGGCGACGCCGATGTGGTTTTCGGTGAGGGCGGAAAGGCTGTCGGGGTATTGTCCTCTCTCGCACCGATGTAGTTCCAGACCGATCGCCAGACGAGTTCGACGTATGCTCTGGCCAGCAGTCAGTACGCGAACTTTTGCTTCCACCAGGGCAAGTCTTGACCATTTCACAAAGGGGTGAAGCCCTCTTGAATAATCCCCCAGTTCCCGATCATATTCTGTGGGATAGAATTGCCACCAGGGCTTCCCGATTCTCTCAACTACGAACTGCTCCAGTCCTCCCACATCTGAGCGTGCCTTGTCTAGGTCTCGCAGCATCCGGGCCCGGCGCATTCTTTCGGCAAAAAAACCCTTCCAGTCTATCTCGCGAAAGAAGAAGAGATCCTCTATCGTCCATCGTTGCCTCATCGAGGATCGCTTGGTTAGCTGGATTGACAGGAGACGGGATTTCGGACTCCGATTCACGATCCATTTCGGCATACACCGGACCATAGCCCTTGAAGGCGACCTCGGATGGGCGCTCTCGCACCAGCACCCAAGAGACAACGGTTCCCAATCCTGCAATCAACACCACTACGACCAGGAAGATCCTGTTCACCGTTGAAAGATGCTTTTTCGCACTCGTATCATCCATTAGGAGGTCCTCTAAAACCACCCGCTCCGGTTTGAGTCAGATTTGATGAAATGACTGGCGGGGGCGCTGGTCCCACACTTCGCTCCTGGATTTACTCGTTTACTCGCCGCCGTCCAACCCTTCCATCAACCCGGCGGGGTCGAGGAGGACGATCTCGCGGCCGCGAACTTCGATGAGCTGTTTTTCGGCCAGGCGGCGCAGGGCACGGGAGAAGGTTTCGGGCGCGACGCCGAGGTTCGAGGCGAGGGATTTCTTGCTGCCCTCGATGCGGACCACGCGGTGACCCTTCCCATCGGGAGCCGAGGGCTGATCGAGAAGCCAGTCGGCCAGGCGGACGGGAGCGGAGCCGGCGTCGCGGGATTCGATACGCTGGGCCAGTTGGGAGATGCGGGAGGCGAGGGCGCCGATCATCTTGCGCGAGAGGTCGGGTCGCTCCTCGAGAAGTTCGAGAAAAGCCGGTCCGGCGATAGCGACAAGGTTGGCCTCGTGGGAGAGGATGCGGGCCGAGGCGGGGAAGGAAGAATCGAGAAACAGGGCGGCGCACGCCACGAGAGAGCCGGGGCCGAGGACGTGGATTGTGACCTCGCGGCCGTCGGGCAGATTTCGGAACATCTGGACCCGCCCCTCGATCAGGACATAGAGCCATGCGCAGGGATCGTCCTGCAGGAAAAGAAAGTCGCCCTTGGCCCGCCTCGCCAGGTTGCTCAGCACGGCGACGCGGTTCAGGTCCGCTTCGGGCCAGCCGCGGAAGAGGAAGACGCTGCGGAGCTGATCGAGGATTTCCATGAGGTCAGTGCTGGCGAACGTCGATGCACTTCATCTCGTTCTGGTCGCGCAGATAGAGGCGTCCGTCGCTAAGGGCCATAGGCGCCCAGATGTTCTGACCGCCGAGAAGGGGCGCGCTGTCGAGCTCGATGTATTCGGTGGGGCTGGGCTTGACCAGGTACAGGTCGCCCTTCTTGCCGTCCATGATGTAGAACCGTCCGTCGGCGAGGATGAAATTGCCGCGTCCGAACTTGTTCTCGCCGGTCTTCCACTGGACCTTCCCATCCAGGTCGAGGCAGACCAGGCCGTTGGTCAGCTTGTTCGAGTTGCCGAGAAGGTAGAGGTAGCCATCATGGAAAATCGGCTGATGGATCTGGGCGGCGATGTCGGAGATCCTATAGAGTTCCTCGGTGGCGAAACCTTCCGCCCCTTTCGTGACCCGGAACATGGCCGAGCCCGCCTCATAGCCGCCGGTGAGGAAGATGCGACCATCGGGAAGCATGATCGGGCTAGGAATAGAGTGTTTGCACTCCCATCCGGTGAAGGTCCAGAGGATTTTCCCGTCCCGCAGGTCGATTCCGGCGGTGGCCTTGTTGCTGAGCACGACCACCTGTCGCACGCCTCCGATCTCGGTGATAACAGGCGAGGTGTAGCGCAGGGCGCCGGGGATCGGGTCGGCCTGCCAGGCGATCTTGCCCGTCTGGGCGTCGTAGGCGACCACGCTGGCCTGGTCGGTGAGGGGAGCGACAATGACGTGCTCGCCATCGAGG
>JABMPG010000437.1 GCA_013203855.1 bacterium | reverse complement strand
TCGCACAGTCGCCCTCGGCTGTGTGTGTCGCAAGAGAAAGCGCCGTTTGGGGAGTCCTGGCGCGATGCTCCAGCCTTCTCGATGGAAGCCGTGCTTCCCGTTACCCTCTGAAGCAAGTCTGCCTTCTTTAGAAAAGGCATAGTCCACTTCCACCGCCAGGCAGCGTAGCTGCCTTGGGAAAGAGCAAGCATGGCTTACGCACTCCAAGAACAGAAATCGAGAGACTGGAGATTAAAGACAATGCTGTTTCGTTTCGTTGTCGTTCCTGTGTTGATGCTGTTGGGGATCGGGCTTGCTCACAGCGCGAGGCCGGCGGTCAAGCAGAGTGAGCTGCCGTCTCCAGGTGATTCGAGCAAGGAAGCCATTGCGATCCGCAAGCAGTTCGTCCTCGACTCGATTGTGCGGTCGGGCCGGGCGGAAGCGCGGCTCCTGAACCCGGAAAAGGTCTATGAGACTCCCCCGGATGGGAAGTGGAGCATCGGCTCGGCCTGTCTCTATCTGCGCCAGGATCCGGACAACATTCAGGCCCTGCGCACGCTTGAGAGCGCCGTGCGTTACCGGGGCGGGGACGACATGTTCGGCAAGGTTCGCGCCGCTCAGGTGTTCTGCAAACTGCGGCCGATCCTTCCCGAGGACATAGTCGAAGGTTTCCGAAAAGAGATGACTTCCTACGAGGGATATCTCGACTACGGCACGGAAAATCATATCTTTATGCGACGGATGGCGGGGCTGATTTTCGCCAACGAGTTTCCGAAAGCGACTTTCGCTACAGATATGACCAGCGCGGAGCTGGAAGAGCATTGCCTGGACTACATGAGACGCTACGGCAAGGCGGTTTTCGCGAGTTCAGTCTACGAGTTTCTTTCGCAGGTCTATGCGCCGATTCATATCGAAGTGTGGGGCGACGCGTGGGAGTGCTCGAAGAATGAAGAGGCGAAAACCATAGCGCGCGCGATGTTGGAGTGGCATTACGCGAACGCGGCTTTGAACTTGGCGCACGGTTACATCAATGGGCCAATCGTCCGCAGTAGCCACGGACTGGAAATGTTCGGGGGAAATCGGCTCTCGCCCCTTCTGTGGATTTACGGCGCGGACCTGGGGAAGCGTTTCGATCCCGAGGCGGGAGACTTCGGCGCCACTTGGGATAATTTCCTCTACGTGCCTCTGTGCGACTATGTTCCCGATCCGGTGACGCGCAACATCATCTCGGGAAAGGTGGCGCGGCCCTATTCGATCCGGCAGAGCATCGCGAACTATACATGGCTCTGGCCCAGCATGCAGAACACGGTCGTTACCCACACGCGGGACGATGAATACGCTCTCGAGAAATCACTTCTCCGCAGTGTCTACATCCATGACAGCTACGCCCTGGGCGGGGGCAACCTGCGGGAGCAACTGGAGGCGTACACGGTGCTGCCCTCGATCGTGCCCTTCACGGCGAGCTGGAAATCGGAGCATCCCTTCAATTTTCTCGTCGCGTGCCACCCCTACTGGTTCACGGGGAAGAAATGGAGCGATAAAGAGCGGACGTGGAAGTTTGGGCCGGATGACTCGGCCGGCATGTACGAGCCGGGTTCGCCGGTTGGCGACGAGGACATCTTCGGCTTCTCGCCCTTTTTTCAGATGGTGCACCACGAAAACGCGGCGGTTCTCTTCTACAACATCCCCGATATCGATCCGTACAAGACCTATGTCCAGAAGGGCGGCTATGCTTCGCCGCGACTCATTGACCTGATCCAGGAATGTTTCATCTATGTGCCGGAGACGGTGGACCGGCGCGTGCGGAACGTGAACGGCTTTTTCCTGGCGGACGCAGACGCGTACATAGCGATTCTGCCTTTTCACCCGGAGGCGGGCTGGAAACCGACCTACCGGCCGGGCTTCGACCGGATCGGCATCCCTGGGGCGCTGACCGGGGTCGCGATGGAGATGGGAGACAAGGCCGAGTTCGGGTCGTTCGAGCAGTTTATCGAGAAGGTGGGCGCAGGCCGTCTCGATCTGTCTCGGCTCGAAGATGAGAAGACGGTCTCGTATCGCACGACCCGGGGTGATGCGCTTTCGATCATGCACACGGGGCTCGCGAAGCAGTGGCTTCCCGAGGCGTCGATCAATGGCGAAGACCTGGATTGGGAGAATTGGCCGGTTCTTGAGAGTCCCTACGTCTCGTGCGAGAACGGGATTCTTTCCGTAACCGATGGGAGAGATGGGTTCATTGTGGATTGGTCGGGGGAAACGCCGGTGTTTATGGAAAAGCCGCCAGCAGGCAGGAAGCAGTAGGCAAGAACGACTCCTACCTTCTCAAACTGCTGGCAACTCAAACTATGCCTGTTTACGACTACACTTACCAGACCTGGACCGGCGCCCGCCGCAGCGCGTGGGTGCGGTGGCTGACTATTCCGAAGTTCACCTATCTTGATCTTTTCAAGAAGCGAGTTTTCATTTCCCTATTCACGGGCGCGTGGCTGCAGTTCGTGCTGAGGCTGGGTTACATCTATCTGCTGGTCAACACCGAGTTCCTCGCGGCCCTGAACATGCCGACCCGAGGGCTGCCAGCCGTCAACGGGTTCTTCTTTAAGAACCTCATCGACGTGCAGCTCATCTTTTGTTTCATCTTCGCCTTCATGCTCGGCTCAGACCTGATCTCGAAAGATCTGCGCCACTCGGGCCTGGTCCTCTTTCTCTCCAAGCCGATCAGCCGTTGGGAGTACTTCCTCGGCAAGTTCACCGCCATGTTTGGCCTGATGATGGGTCTGACTTGGTTGCAGGCGATTCTTCTTTTCGGCCTCCAGACCGCCGTTGCGCCCGAGCAAAGCCCCTGGCGGATCTATTTCTGGTCTGAGGCCCTGCCGATCGCCTGGGCGATCAATGCCTACTGCGTCATCGTTTCGGCGACCCTCAGCATCCTGATTCTCGCGTCTTCGAGCCTGACCAAGAACCAGCGCTACGCCGGCACGTTCTTCGCCATCTATCTCGTGGGGTCGACGGCCATCGGGAGGGTGGTCGGAGAAATCCTTGGCAGAGACTGGCCCCTGGTCCTCTCCCCCTTCGCTTGCGGAGTCGACCTGGGCTATCATCTTTTTGACGAGAGCGGCCGAGCGGATCTAGGGCTCGTGCAGTGCATCGGCGGGATCGCCGGTGTCTGGATCGTCTGCATCGGCATTTTCTACTTCCGCCTCCGCAACGCCGCGCGGTATGGGCGGTGAGGGCCTTGGATCAACCATGAGTGATACCTCCCAGACTTCCCCCACAATCGTCCTCGATAGCGTCTCGCGCTGGTATGGCGAGGTGCTCGGCATCAATAAGGTGAGCGTGGATATTCAGGCTGGGATCACGGGGCTGGTCGGTCCGAACGGGTGCGGAAAATCCACGCTGATGAACCTGGTCTGCGGGCTCATTCGGCCCGGGCAGGGACAGATGCGGGTTCTGGGCCAGCGGCCGTGGGACAATCCGGCACTGCGGAGGAGGGTTGGCTACTGCCCCCAGTTCGATCATTTCTACGAGAACTTCACCGGTTATCTCTTTCTGTTCTCGATGCTGCGTCTGCATCAGCGGGGCCGCCAGTGGGCGGAGGAGTCGGCCCGCCATGCGCTGGAACAGGCGGGGCTGGCGCGGGACATGAACCGGAAGATCCGCAGCTACAGCAAAGGGATGCGGCAGCGGATCAAGATCGCCCTGGCCCTGGCCCATCAGCCCGAGATCCTCGTTCTTGACGAGCCCTTCAACGGCTTGGACCCGGTGGGCCGCCATGAATTCATGAGCCTTTTCGCGGAGTATGCGCGAGAGGGGCGCACGGTCGTCGTCTCGAGCCATATCCTTCACGAAGTCGAGCGGATGACCGACCGGATTCTCATGATGAGCAACGGCTATATCCTGGCCGAGGGCGGGGTCCGGGAGGTGCGCGATCTTTTGCGCCGCCATCCCTTCCACGTCCTGATCCGGACCGACAAGCCGCGCAGACTCGGAGCGCTTCTTCTAGAGGAGGACGGGGTCAGCAGCGTCGAGATTGAGAACGAGGAGGCCCTTATGCTGACCACGCGCGATCCGGACAATCTTTATCTGCGGCTCAATGCGCTGGTTCTCGAGCATAACATCCGGGTCGATCTGGTCACGTTGTCTGACGAGAATGTGCAGAGCATCTATCAGTACCTGTCGGGGAAGGAACACCACTGACGGGAAGTTGCAGGGCTTTGAGTCTGGAGTTCTGAGTCTAGGGTCTGGAGTTTCGTATGCCTGTTTCCTTCGATACCCATGGTGGTCCTGTTCGGACGCGGAAAGAGCGGTCCTTCTCCGGTGTTGTGGTCGGCGCGGGCCGATTGATCTGGCCAGTCTTCCTCGTCTCGATACGGCGGTTGGTGCATTCGAAGTTTTTTTACGCCGCTCTTTTTCTGGCCGCGCTGCCCGTGTGTCTGGCGGTTATCATTCTTCCTTCTCAGATGGGGGCCTCGATCGGGAGATTGCACCTTGTTCTGGAGAGTTTCCTGCGGACGGTGTTCCTGGCCTTTGTCGTCTTTTTCGCGGGGAACATCCTCGGTTTCGCGGTGATGCGCCAGGAGATCGACGATCAGACCCTGCATTTTCCGCTCCTGCAACCCACGCCGCGCTGGGCGCTGGTGGTTGGCAAATTTGCCGCCGCCCTGTTGCTGGCTTCCCTCCTCTGCGTTCTCTCCCTTTGGCTGACCTATCTCGTTCTGGTGATTCCCACGCAAGGCGTTTTCGCCCTGGTGAAGGATCTCACTCAAGGGGGACGCTTCTTCATCCTCCTCAAGGAATCGACGGCCTTGGTTCTCGGCCTGCTGGCCTATACGACCATCGCGATGTTCATGGGGTCTTTTCTCAAGTCGATCGCCTACGCCTTGATCCTCCTCGCGTGGGACACCGGGGTTCCCTACCTCCCGTCCACGGCCAAGATGTGGACGGTCATGCATTATCTCCAGTCGCTTCTTCCCGAGCGCCTGTCCCAACAGCGGCGTCTGTTCGAGCTACTCGGCGAACCCGCTCCGGTGTGGCTATGCCTGGTGGTTCTGGTCGGTCTCTCCCTGGTTTTCCTGGCCGGATGCCTGTTCATCTTCCACCGCCGGGAGTGTCTGTACGGGGAGACGTGAGGTCTATTGAGCCCCCACCAGCCGCTTGTCCGCCCCGGCCGAGGCCGGCCCGCAGTTGCAGACGTAGTTGTCGGGATACTGCCCCATGCGGGTGAAGTCGTCGCGCAGGGCGTCCCAGACTCGGCGTTTTTCGCGGCACAGGCCTACCGGCGTCTTGGGCGAAATCCGCGCCACCTCGTCCAGCACCACCCGGTACATCCGGATCCGAAGATGGTCCGGAAACTCTCGCTTATCCCAGTCGGGCGCGTCGGCGGGAATCGTCCTCATGCCTTCCATGAAGTCCGGATCGATCAGCCCCTCGGGATAGTCCCGGCGCAAACCCTCATAGTTGGAGAACCGCAGCGGCTCGATTGTCAGAACCTCCGGTGTGATCTCCTCGAACATCCGTTGGATCATGTGGCGCATCTCCTTCTCCCAGCCCGTTGTCGGCGCCATCGGACTGAACCGGATCCGGACGGGATAGCCCGCTTCCTGGCACTTGCGGGCCGAAGCGATGCGCGCCTCCATCGACGCCGTCCGTTTCTCCATCTCCCGCGCCTGAGTTTCGGTGGACAGACTCCAGCAGCACGTCGTATGGCCGCGATGGTCATAGTTCAGCAAGAAATCCACGTTGTCGCTCTTGCCCACGTAAAGTTCGAGATACTTGTTCGGTTCGTGGGCGAAGAGGTCGACCAGCAGCTTCGTCCCGCCGTATTCCGGCTCCCAGCAGACATTGTCGGTGCCGTTGTCCCATTGGAAAAGCCGTTGCGAGGGCGAGTTCTTCAGGTTTCGAAGCCCCTCGCGGATGTGGTCGACCCAGTCCTCAAGGTTGACGTAGACATTGGCAATGTTGCCGAGATTGCAGTAGGCGCAACGGAAATGACAGCCCCAGAATGAGTGGATGGCATAGGCGGGCTGGCAGACCAGGCCGGTCGTGCGGCGGTATTCGTCCGACCCGCTATGCCGCCAGTCGAAACCGCCGTAGCCGGCATATTGCAGGTGACCCATCCGGAAAAGTTCGGGATAGGCCTGGCGCCGCCGCTCCCGCTCCTCGGGTGTATGGTGGTAGAGATACTGGTTGAAGACGACGATCGGCTCGACCTCGTCCGCTGTTCGGCCGTGTTGACGGAGACGGTTCAGGTCCTCCCGTACGACCAGATCATGCCACGCTGCATCGTCCAGAATCTCCGGTTCGCCTTCGTAATGGACAAACGGCATCATCCGCTCGATTCGGGCCATCGACCGCGGGTCCTCGGCGGCTTCCTTCTTGATGTAGAGCCCTCGCGCTTTTACCGGTAACATGCCATGCCTCCTCGGGTATGCGGGATTCTCAGCCCATGGCATATGATGAGCCTCGGGATTTCTCTGCGCAACAGTTTCATGGCGGGGAAAGAGCCTTCCCGCAGGAAAACAGCCGGGGCAATTCTGGCCCGGGCCCCCGGCTGCTCAAGAACCTTGCGGTTATTCTGCCTGCATTTTTTCCGTTGACAAGGAGCGGCCTCTGCCCCGAAACTACTGGGAGTGGATTCTTCTCAGAAGTACGCGGAAAGCCTGGAACCATCTCAGCGGCTGTGAAATGGGGAACAATGGCGGACACACACAAACTGCGCATTTTGTTGGTCGACACGGACAGCAACTACCAGGCGCGACTCTTCGACCTGCTGTCTCCGAAGTATGAGATCTGCGTGCTCAATTCGGCGCCCGAGGCTCTGGATTTTTTCCACCTCTACACGCCCGACCTGGTCGTGTCCGAGGTGGATTTGCCTGGGACGGATGGGATCTCCCTGGCCCGGCAGATGTCGCGTCGGCCGGAGACAAGGCGTATCCCCCTCGTTTTCCTCAGCTACAAGGAC
>JABMPG010000436.1 GCA_013203855.1 bacterium | reverse complement strand
GGTCTCTACATGGCCCTGATCGGCGTCGTTTGGACCGCCGTCTTCCTCTGGCGGGGAGGCGGTCCGACGGGGGTTGCCCAGAACCTGACGTTCCACCTGCTGATCTGGGGCTTGGTTTCGGGCCTGTTCTCCGCCTTCGCCAACATCCTTCTCATCGAGGCCATGGCGCGCCAGGAGGCAGGCATCTGCTCCACAATCTACCGCCTGAACCTCGCGCCAGCGGCACTCATGGGAATTCTCCTTCTCGGTGAACGGGTGACCCCTGCAAAGATACTGGGCCTTTCCCTGGCCGTCGCGGCGACCTTGCTGTTCTTCCAGCCCGGTTCGCGACACCGAACAGTCGCCCGCGCCGGGGCCATGGGACTGTGGATCGTCGCGCTCGCGGCCCTTCTTCGCGCCGCCATGGGCATTGCCTACAAGTACGGCCTCGGAGAATCCGCTCCGGTCGGGCCCTTTCTCGCTTTGAACGGGGCCGTCTGGATAGCGGCGGGGCTCGTCTACCACCTCTTCGGGGTCCGACGACAGCCCCACCAGCCAAGTGACAGCCGACGCATGATCTTGTACGGGCTGGTCTCAGGCGTCCTCGTCTGCGGGATCGTGCTTTTCATGGCGCGAGCCCTCCAGGTCGGGGACGCCAGCACGGTCCTGCCCGTGGCGCAGCTCAGCTTCGCCTTCACGGCCCTGGGTGGGGTGGTTTTCATGAAGGAGTCCTGCACGCCGCGCAAGGTATGGGGGCTGATACTCGCAGCCCTGAGCATTCTGGCCATGGTATGGGGGCAAAACGTATGAAACGGACGCTCCACAGCGATTTCATCAAACTCGGAATGCGCATAAAGGAAAACCGCGTCCGACGCGGCCTGACCCTCCAAGCGGTATCGAAGCGAGCGCGGCTCTCAGCCGGCCTGCTCTCGAAGATCGAAAACTTCCGAGCGATCCCTTCGCTTCCCGTCCTCGCTGCCGTCGCCCGGGCACTGGAGGTGGACATGGCCGATCTGGTCGCCGGAATCGGATCGGAAGGAGAAACCGCTTCCTATGTCCTGACCCGCGCCGAGGAGCGCCCCGTTCTGGAGCGGGACGACGCGGTCGGGTTCTTCTACGAATTCCTGGGCGCGCGAGGCGCCGGAGCCGAGATCGTCGAAGCCTGCGTCCTGACCATCACCCCACAGAGCCGCCGTAAAGCCGTGACCACCGACGGCGAGCAGTTCATTTTCATTCTCGAAGGCGAAATCGAGTTCATCTACGGGCGCGAGAAACTCCCAATGACAAAAGGGGACGCCCTCTTCTTCGACGGCGCGGTGCCCCATACCCCCAAGTGCATCCAAGGCCGGCAAGCCTCCCTTCTGGCCATCTACATCCTCAACAGCGAAAGAGATCACCGATGACATTCGCGAACCCCTTTACCCCCGAAGGAATCTGGCTCAAGGGCAACACTCACGCCCACACCACCCAATCGGACGGCAAGCTCACCCCCCTGCACCGCGCCGAAGAGTACGCCCGCCGGGGATACGACTTCCTGTTCCTCACCGATCACTGGAAGCGGACCGAGATCGACTGCCCCGAGGGCATTCTCGTGATCGCCGCAGAGGAGATCGACTTCCGCCCCGTGCCTGAGGGCCCCAGCCACCACGTCGTCTGCTTTGGCTTGGAGCGGGAGTGGCAGAAGCGCAAGTTCCGCTCGCTGGGTGAACTCGCGAAATACGCCGGGAAAGAAGGAGTCGACCTGATCATCGCCCATCCCTACTGGTCCGGCGTGCGAAGCCAGACCTACATAGGACTGACAGGTTTCCTCGGCGTGGAAGTGCATAACTCGGTGTGCGGGGGGATCGGCCGCAGCCTTTCGGCGGTGCACTGGGACGACATGCTCGAGAACGGCCAGAGGATGCACGGTTTCGCAGCCGACGACACCCACCGTCTGACCCCCGACATTGTCTTCAAGGGCTGGATCATGGTCAAGTCGCAGGCTCGCACCGAAACCGACATCTTCGACGCCATCCGAAAAGGCCTGTTCTATTCCACGCAAGGGCCGGAAATCCACAGTATTAACGTAACCCCGGACCGCATCTCGGTTTCCTGCTCGCCCTGTCGCCGGATCAACTTCATCTCCCGAAAAAGTCAGGGCCTGACCCTTTTCGCCCCCGAAAACGAATGGCTGACACAGGGATCCTATCCCATCCGTCCCGACGGGATCTATGTTCGAATCGAATGCATAGACGCCGATGGAAAGACAGCCTGGAGCAACCCCATCTATCAGAATCAGGCGGCGCCGGATACCCCCTGAGAGAAGATTCTCACACCAGGATCATCCCCACGAGGAGACAGAGAAAACGGCAAGACGGTTCCCATCAGACGCAGAGATAAGACCACACGACCAAGCGATGCGTTGGATCTGCGCATGGATTGCCCTTCTGGCCCTGTGGGTGACCTCTGCGGCCGCTGCGCCATCGAGGGAGGACCTCGAGCTCTGCTTGAACCCCTATCGTGACGTCAAATGGGATCAGACGGAGCATTACAAGGCGAACCTGCACACACACACCACCGAAAGCGACGGCAAACTCGAACCGGCGAAAGTCATCGACCTGTATTCCGCTCTTGGCTACCGGGCCCTGGCAATCACCGACCACAACCGCTCCACTTGGCCGTGGGAAACCTACGACCGCTCGCCCGACGATTACGACTACACCGTTGTGGAGACCGCGTGCGAACGCGCGACCGATTTCGCGGTGAGTGCGCACGCCGGATTCGAGGTCATGAACTCGACCGCGCGACACGTCGGCGACGAAGCCATGTACCTCGGATTGGCGACGGGAGACCCCGGCCTGCTGACTTTCATCGAGCGGTACGTGGACATCAAGTTCGAGATATTGAAGAGAACGATCAAGGCGGCCGAGGGGGGCATCGACTTCATCAAGATCGGCGAAGATCTGGGGACGCAGCGAGGGCCCCGGATCAGCCTGGAAATGTTTCACGAGCGCATCCGCCCCGTTCACCAGCGATTCGTGGATCTGGCGAAGGAGCACGGCCTCCCGGTCATGATCCATTCCTGCGGTTCGTCCAGTTGGGCCTTCGACGATTTCATCGAGATGGGGATCGCCGTAGTGGACACACTGCAGCCCGAGGCGAAGGACATGGCGCCCGCTTACCTGAAGAAGCGCTACGGCGACCGGTTGGCTTTTCACGGGTGCATCAGCACCGCCGGGCCCGTCGCCACCGGATCGGTGCAGGATACGATCGACTACTGCCGTCGCACGCTTGAAATCATGATGTCCGGCGGGGGATACTGCTTCGCGCCCACCCACCAACTGCAAGACAACACACCGACCGAAAACGTTGTGGCCATGTACGAGACAGCGCGGGAATACGGGACATATTGACCTGCGCATCGCGGCGAGTCTTCCTGCGTCCCGGCGCACGAGCGTTTACCATCTCCTTCGAACCACACCAGTCCGGAATAAACAAAGGTGAATCGGCCATCCCCTTGGGAAACACTGAGGAAGGTCCTGGATTCAACTGCAGATCAACGGACCTCAGTTCGAGCCCAATCACTCGAACGCCGGGTCGGTTGAGGAAAGCGGGTATCCCTCGCCCAAAGTCCGAACGTCAATGAAATCAGCACATTGACAGTGCCTGTGATTGGCGTCAGAACGGGCACGTCGCACGCCAAAAAAGCCGCCCAACTCCCCGGCGCCGCCCATCTCACGGACCCCAGTGTTTTGCACATGATTGATAATAGATGATATGGGGTATCCCCTTAAGTGATGTTGATACTACATCTTGTATCCTTGGGGTTTTGGCCCTCGGCAGTGCGCCACGTTATCCTTGTAAGGCATGGCTTCGGCGGCCACGGCCTGCTGGTGCAGCCGATAAAAGAGCAGCCCACGAT
>JABMPG010000435.1 GCA_013203855.1 bacterium | reverse complement strand
CATCTGGTTCAACTCCTTCGAGATGATCCGCCAGAACCAGATCCTCGGCGTCGGACCCGGAAACTTTTCCTACGTCTATCCCGCCACGATCTCCTCCGCGATGCCCGACGATCCCGACTGGCAGAAATACCAGGGCCTCTACACCAACGCCGCTCACAACACCCTCCTCCAGATCTGGGCCGAACTCGGACCCATCGGAGCGCTCCTTCTCATCCTCATCGTCGCCGCCGCATTCGGCGACCTCTGGCGCAAGGCCCACGGCGCACAGGGAGCCCGCCCCGTCGAGCGCTGGATCGCCTGGGCCGGGTTCGCCGCCCTTGCCGTCTTCTGCGGTGCCTCCATCATGTCCTTCCCCCTCCAGCTTCCCTCCAGCACGATCCTCTTCTTCGCCCTCCTCCCCCTTGGCCCCATGCTCGGCGATCCCGAGCGCGAAGAAGGCGGTTTCCGAATGCCCGCGCTCACCCTCGAAGGACGTGTCGCGACGATCGTCTTCCGCCTCAAAAACATGAAAAACCTCGTCGCCGTCGAGGGAAGATTCGATCTGCCGGTGTGGGGGAGGGGCGTGCTGATCCTGGCGGGCGCGATCCTCGCGGCCGTCCTTCTTTTTCAGACGGCGCAGCCCTTCCGCGCCGACGTTTTGTATAACGAGGGCCGGCTCCTCGAAAAACAAGGCCGCCGCGACCAAGCCGAGGTCCTTTTCCGAAAAGGACTCGAAATCGATCCCGATCACCAAGACCTGCGCAGCCACTACAGCAGTTTTCTACTGGAAGAGGGGCGATACCAGGAAGTGGTCGGTCAGATGGACACTCTCTTCAAACGCCTCAACTCAACAGAACTCTACCTGCGCCGCGCCAAAGCCTATCAAGCCCTGGGCCTGACCGCCCAGGCCCAACGCGATCTGGAAGAGTACTACCGCCGGGCGCCTTTTCAGCAAATGTTGAAAACGCCGTAGAATGTGGAAATCGGGATTTGCCCGGCGAAAACGTCTATTGCTCCGACAGCGTCTCGATCCGGTCCACGACATCCTCGAAGGCCGCATCCACCCGAAAAATCTTCTTGAAAAACTTCGCCGCCCGCTCTTGCATATTCTCCTGCTGGAACGCCTCCGCCACCTCATAGCAGAGTTTCTTCAACATCTGCTCCTCGTCCGCGTTGTCCGAACGCAGTTCCACCTCGTCCAGCGTCTCCTCAGCCAGATCGAACATCCGCAACTGAATCATCGCCCGCGCCAGCTTCACCCCCGCCCGATTCTTCATCTCCGGATCATGAATCACACGCTGATAGCACGCGATAGACCGCTTCGTGTTATTCATTTCCGAATACAGGTCCCCCGCCTGCATCTGAGCCTGCATGTTATCCGGCTCCTTGTCGATCACCTCCAGCAGACGCTGCAAATCCCGCCGCTTGCGTTTCTCCCGTAGCGTTGTCATCAGTTCCACGACTTCCGCATTGTAATAATCCATGCTCTGCGCCACGTTCAGATGCTCGAAAGCCTTCCCATAGTCCCCGCCCGCCGCGAAAAGTTTCACCAGTTTCAAACGCACGGTCAGATCATGCGGATTCTCCGCAACCAGATTCCGGGCCACGTCCAGCGCCTTCTCCGGCCGTCCCAGAGCCATGCACGCCTGCACCAGCGCATCCTGATGCTGCCGGTCGTTGCCCGCGCCCAACTGAAGCAATCTCTCCTCTGCCTCCAGAACCTTCTCCCAATTCTCGTGCTGCAAATAAATCGTCGCCAGAGACTCCAGAGAGAGAACATGGTCCGGGTTCTCCTTCAGAATCCGACGGCAGTGCTCCGCCATCACCTCATCCGGATTCATGGACTTCTCCGCCATCTGCTTAGCCAGACGGTAAGCCCCGTCCCACTGCTTCTCCTCGATTTTCAGATCCGCCAGAAAATCCAAGAGCCGGAAATTCTGCTCTTCCTGCTCCGCGCAACGCTCCAGAAGCAAGATCACCCGCCCCCGAGTCTCCCCATGCAGACTCAGAAAAGAATCCGACTCCGTGATCGCCTTCCCCACGAGATCGTGTTCGCAAAGCGTCTCGATCAGCTGCATCCGCAAATCCACATTATGCGGCTCCCGGTGGCTTCGCTCCTCCAGAACCTGAAGCTCCCGAGACGCCAGCGCCTGATCGATCCGCTTCCGAAGCGTCTTCAGCCGCGTATGATCCTTCGGTTGCTTCGCCCGCTTCTCCGCCTCTCTACACCAACGCCGCGCATCCTCGAACGCCTGGTTCTTGAAATAGATCTGAGCCAGAAAATACGCGAATCGATAGTCCTCCGGATAGTTCTCCACCGCCCGCTGAAAATGCATCAGGGCGTGATCGTACTCCTCACGCTGAATCAGAACATTCCCGTACAACAGCGCGATATCCACACTGTCCCGGCCCGCGTCGATCAATGCCGCCAGGTGCGGCTCCGCCATCTTCAGGAGATCCTTCGTCTGATAGTAGTGAACCAGGCGTCCCCGAAGATCGTGACGGCTCGGATCCAGTCGTACCACCTGTTCGAGCAGATCGTAGCCCTGCTCTACCCGGTGCTGCCGGACCAGAAGATCCCCCAGGCCCTCCAGCGCCTCACGCCGTTTCGGATCGATCTCGAGGATCGCCCGATAGGCCTGCTCCTCCCGAGAGTCGAGATGGGCGTTCGACTTCTCCATCGAACGAACCGTTTCCAGCGCCGCCTTCAAATCCTTCTTCCGCATGTTCAAGACCAGAAGCTGTTCCAGATACTCCGGACGGTCCGACGGCAGACCTTCCCGCAAAATCTCGATCGCCTCATCGCGACGACCCATCTCCTCCAGAATGCGCGCACCCCGAATACGGAGGTCCTCCGAATCCGGCTTCAACTCTAGCTGACGATGGTTGACCTCCTGTGCCTGTGCCCATTGACGCTCCGTCCGGTAACACTCCTCCAAAATCCGAAGCACTTCCTCATCCTGACAGTCCGACGTCGCCAGCGGACCCAGAACATCGATCGTCCCCACCACGTCCCCCATGTCAAACCGCGAGATCCCCAACTCCCGCTGTTGACCCCGATCCCCCGGATTCAGACGCATCGAAATCGCCAACACACTGTTCGCCGCGTGATATCGGTCTTTCTTGAAAAAATAGTGCGACAGAGACGACAGCGCGTTCCCCGCGCCCCGCTCCACTCCCAGGGCGGCAAGCGGGTAACCCACCAGAATCGCCGACAGAATAATCCAAGTCACGATCCCCGGCTCCAAAGCCAGACCCGAACCCACCAAAGCTGCTGCCACCATCGCCAGGCTGAAATGCAGAATGAAAAGGCGTGTCATCGGACGCCGAGGGGCCAGAGGATCGAAACTCGTCAGGTAAGCTATTGCATACAGAATGATCGCGATGATAGGCAAAGGAAGACTCAGAAGAGGACGCGAAAACTCATACTCCACCACATTCTCGATCGGCTCGAACCATCCCAACACCTTCACCCCGAACAGATCGAACTGGCTGATACTCCGTTTCGGCGTGAACTGAAGCCACAGAATCAACGCCCCGAAAAACGAGATCACCAGGTTCACCACGGTCAGAACAGTGAAAGCGTTCGTTGGTGTTCTGCCCGTATCTTGGCTCAAGATCTCGTTCCTTGCCCCGGCGTGGTACAACAACGTCTTCAGGAAACGATACTCCGCACCCTCTCCTCAAGCAACCCCCGCCCAGCCT
>JABMPG010000434.1 GCA_013203855.1 bacterium | reverse complement strand
TTCGTACTGCTTCCGGAAGGAGTCTTCGGAGAAGACCAGGCCGGTGTACCCGCTGACAAAGCCGTGGTACGCGAAGAAGTTCAGGCAGAACGGCAGGAGCATGGTGAGCAGAAAGGGGGGGAGGATTTTGCGGAAAGGGGCACTCACGAATCGGTCTCCGTTATCAGCTCGTCGGTCTGAATTCTTCGTCTGCTTCGCGAATCGCGCCGTAGGGACATGCATCCCGGCACAGTCCGCAGATGACACACTTGTCGGGCGTTGTTTTCACCTTCCAGAAGGAAAATCTCGACAGCATTGCGAGAAGCACGCTGTAGGGGCAGAGGTAGCGGCAGTAGGGCCGGCCCACGAACATGGAGATGAGAAGCACTGCTCCGCTCCAGATCCAGATATGGAACCGGGCCGATACCCGCCAGAACGATACGAAGGGATCATAGCGGCAGATGATGAACATGGTTCCGACGGCGGCAAGGAGAACGGCGATACCCAGATAGAAATATGGGATGAGGCCGAGCCCGCGGTCGAGGGCGCGGGGCATCCTGGCGGGTTTGAGCATCACGAGAGACTGCATGGCGCCGAGGGGGCAGACTGCGGCGCAGAAGACCCGCCCGCACAGGAGCGCGAACACCAGAGGCAGGGCGAAGAAAGCGATTACGTAAAGGGGGACGGCGTAACTCGGGTCGAAGATGCCCAGTGTGATATTTCCGATCGCGCCGATGGGGCACACGCACCCGAGGCGATAGAATCCGAAGTACGCAAGGCAAGCGACGGACAGCCAGGCCATGGCCTTGCGGTTGCGCCATTTCAGTGCGATCCAGGCGGCCAGCGCCAAGGCGAGAAGGAGCACGCTGGTGTCTATCCACGCTTTCCAGCCCTCTCGGGCCGGTAGTTGAGAGGAAAAGGGGAATTGATAGTTTTCTCCCAGATCGGGTGGAGGAAAACGCTCGACGGATTCGGCCCCATAGCCGATGAAGGAGGCCCATCCGAATAATCCCCAGATGGCGAAGCAGAGAAGCGCGCCTTTCGCTCTCCACAGGAAGGGGGCAATCCGTTTCAAGGGCTGTTCGATGGGGATGCGGCTCAAGTGGATTCTTTCCTCCCGAGCCGGGGGATGTAAGGATCGTTGGCGGGAACCCGGACGAAGGCTTCGGCCGGACAGTTGGCCGCGATGTTGCACTGGTTGCAGTTCATGCACAGGTCATGGCGGACCTGGAGGTAGAGCGAGCCGTTGCCGAACTGGGTGCAGCCCTTGACGCAGCGGGCGCAACCCACGCAAAGTTCCTCGTCGACGACGTATTCGAAGTAGGGATCCTCGACGAAGCGTCGTTTGAGCGCACCGATGGGGCACAGCTGGTTTTCCGCGCCTTCGTTCAACGCGTGGGGCTCGGCCTCGAAGAATCCGGTGCAGAGATCGCAGTAGCCGCACATGGGGAAATGATGGAAGCATTTGACGGCGGATTGATCCAGGACGCAGTGGGTGGCGCATCGGCCGCACTGGTTGCACTTGGTCGGGTCGATCTGCCAGACGGTTCCTTCTTTGGCATTGCGCGCGATGCTCTTGGCGGCGAGCCCGCCCGCTGTTCCGCCCAGGAGGATGATTCCGGCGGTGCGGCCGCAGAGTTTGAGAAATCCCTCGCGGGTCAGTGTTTTCTTGCTCATTTGCTTTCTCCTCCGACGTTACTCTCGCGCAGGTCGACGCAGATCATCTCGGTCAGGTCGCGCAGGATGAGGCGTCCCGCCGCGTAGGCCATGGGCCCCCAGCAGTCATGGCCTACGAGCAAGTCGGCGCGGGCCAGTTCATGGTACCCGTCCGGCCGGGCTTCGGCCAGATGCAGCATGCCTTCCTGGTCATCCAGGATCAGCAGGAGATCGTCCACGATCATGTAGGGTCCGAGGCCAAACCGTCGCGAGCCGCCGCTGGTCCAGAGGCGTTCCCCGTCGAGGTCGAGGCAGACCATTTCGGCTGGCTTGGGGCTGACGCCGTAGATGTGGTCGCCATAGTGGACGGGGGTCTGCTGATCGGACCCGAAGGTCTGAGCCTTGAGTCGAAAGACCTCCTCGGTCTGGATCGTGCTGTTCTCAGTGACCAGTCGATAGAGTGCGGCGCCTGAGTTGTAGCCGCCAGAAAAAAAGATTCGATCATCTCCCAGCCAGACGGGCGAGGGGATGTTCGCGATGGGGATTTTCCATCCCGGCTGGGTCCAGAGGACGCGCCCGTCGTCGGCCGCGACCGACACCACGCCCTGTCGCGAGCAGTAGACGTACTGGCGAATGCCGGCGAATTCGAGAGGCTCGATCGACGAGTGGGTCATGCCCATGCCGTCCACTTCGGGCGGGGTGCGCCAGACGACTTCTCCCGTTTCGAGAGAGACGGCCACCATGAGAGGGCTGGCACCGGGCGCGATAATCACGTTGTCGCCCTCGATAATCGGGCACTGTCCGGCGTACCATGGCGGGATCTCGACGCCGTACTCCTCAACTAGGTCCATTTTCCACTTCAGTTCGCCGGTCTGGGGGTCCAGGCAGTGGATGTGACACTTGGGGCCGATGGCGACGAGATACCGATCGTTGACGGCGGGAACGGTTCGGGACATTCCGTGGTTTCGCTTGATGGTGATGGAATATGTGTAGCGCCAGATCTCGCGTCCATCGGCGAGCGAAAGACATCGGATGGCGTCCTCTTCTTTGTCACGATCGTAGTCGATGACATACACCCGGCCCTCGCGAATGGCCGCGCCGGCGTGGCCCTCGCCCATCTCGACGCGCCACAGAACCGGTGGGCCTTTTTCGGGCCATTGCCGAGCCAGGGGCGTATCGGATGAGGCGATGTTGTCACGTCCCGGTCCTCGGAATTCGGGCCAGCTGCCAGGAATGTCGGCAGGTCGTCCCGGACCAGGGATGAGGGTCCCGGCGTTCCGTGTCCCTAGCGACGAATCGGGTTGGCTGCGGACCCACGCGACCGGGACTCGCATTCGGATGGGCCGGGGACTGTCCAGGGAGATCCACCAGATGAACGCGAAGACGCATCCTGACGCGGCGATCAGCGGCAGCAGGGAGCGGGGATAGAGGTTGGGGCGGGGGAAATCGCGCAGCAAGAGCCTGTTAGCCTGCGTTCCAGAATGGGTGTGTCCATCATCGGAGTGCCCGTTGTCCACACCAGGTCGCGGGGCCGTCCCATGATAGCCGGAAAGCACCTGATTTGTAAACGCCGATGGTGGTCGGCGGAGGGGCTATTCGCGTTTTAGAGAAGGGAGCAGAGGGGCGCGGAAGATGAAATATGCCACGAGGGCCGTGACGGCGAGGCCGCCCGCGAAAATCAGAAGGAGCGTTCCCATCAGGGATACCCACGGCGCTTCAACCGCCCGGGCGTGGATGGAGGGCGCAACGGCCGTGGCGCCGGTGAGCAGGCCGAGGAGGAGTCCGACGCCCAGGAGAAGTCCGTTTTCTGCGGTTGCCAGAATCGTGAGGTGGGATCGGCGAAACCCGAAGGACTGAAGAAGGGCGAATTCGCGACGGCGCTCGATCAGATTGCGCGCCAAGGCCAGGGCGAGTCCGATGGTTCCGAGAAGGAGGCCGAGGCCGCCGAGGGTCTGGAAGGTGGACAGGTATGTGTTTTCGACGCGCATGAGATCGTTGAGCCTTTCCGGGGCGGCGATCACGTCGAGTCCGTGGTCCTCAAAGGCGCTCTCGAGCGCGGTGGAGGCCGATTCGGGACTATCGTGAGCGTCGATGGCGAAGACGGACCATCCGGCGGCGTCCGGCCAGGCCTTTTTGAAATTTCCTTCGCTGATCAGGAGTTCGCTCTGGAAAACGCTCTTGCGCAGGAGGCTGACGATTCGAAGGCGGGCGCCGCCGACGGTGATCTCATCGCCCAGTTTGCGGTGGAGAAGCCAGTAGACGGTGGTGTAGTCGCCGATGGCCGGGATCACGCCGCCCACGAGAGGCCGGTCGAGGAGTTCCCACGGGTTTTCGATGCCTGGTTCGATCGCTTCCGCGAAATCGAAACCGCCCCGGCCGATGAAGGCGGGGCTGACGCCGAGCACGCGGGGGGTGCGGACCTGGTAGAGGTTCAAGCAGCTCGCGTCCTGTCCGGGTCTCAGGCGAAGCGATTGGATCTCCATCTTTTCCGCAAGATCCTTTATCCCCGGCGTTTCGGGCACGATCCTCGATAGTTCGCGATAGAAGGGAACCGAAGACTCGGCGAGGAGTTCGAATCCGCCGGTTCCGGAATCGAGGCCGTAGTGTGTGCCGGCGACGTGGCGATTCGCGCCGACGGCGACGATGAGAAAGGACGCGGTAGCGACGAGGCCGGCTACCAGCAGGCTTCGGCCGGGTCGTCGACGCGCCCCCAGGATTCCCAGCCGTACCAGGCTGAGGTTCTCGGGGCGTTTCTCATGCTTGGCTGATAGCCAGGCCCGGAAGAAGGCGAGGCCGCTGGCGAGGAGGGTGGCTCCGGCGCCGAAGAAGAAGGAGGCCTGACCGGCCACGCCTTTTCCGCGGGAGAGAAAGAGCAGGGCAATCGCAAGGATGAGAAAAGCGGCGCCGAAGAGGAGAGCCTTTCCTCGCTGGCGGCCGGGTGAGAAATCTTCTTGGGCCTGTCCCGCCAGAAGCGCCCGCGCGGGTAGTTTTTCCAGGCTCCGCGCCGCGGCCCAGATCGACAGCAGGCAGATGAACCATCCGCCGACCATGCCGACGGCGACGCTTAGAGGCGAGGCGTCAAAGTGAAGGAATGCGCCGCCGATCGAGCCGACCCACCAGGTGTTCAGACCGTAGATCAGCATGCGGGCGTATCCAAGAGCCAGCGGCAGTCCGAGCAGGGCTCCTCCCGCCGCGATGAGACCGCCTTCGGTGAGCATCATGCGACGAGCCTGCTGTGGGGCGAATCCGACCGCCTCGAGCAGGCCGTATTCGCGTCCTCGCGCTTCGACTCCTAATCGGAAGAGAATCTGGAGGAGCATGGCAGCGGCGATGAGGAGGAACAGGCTGAAACCGACGAAGAGCCAGCCGAAATCGGACGAACCGCGGCTCGCCTCGAGGTTTTCTTCGCGTATCGGTCTGAAGCGAAACCCGGCCTCCTCTGGCCGGATTTGGGTCTGGATCACGCTTTCAAGGCGCTCATAGTTCTCGCCGGGCCAGAGCGCGGCCGTGATATTGCCGTAACGCGTGCCCCACAATCGCTGGGCTGTCTTCAGCGAGACGAAGGCCTTGGGGGCGGCTCGGTATTCCTCCCAATACTCCTCGTCCACGGGGCGAATCCGGCCGAGATCGAGCGGAAAAGGCGGGTTCCACTGCCCTATGCTGGCGCTGTCGGTGATTCCCTCGAAGCGGGGCGAGAGATCGTTTGTCACGTAGGGGTAGGACATGGGGAGGATGCGGCCCAGGGTCAAGGTGGTGGTTGCCTCCCGCAGGAATCCGCCCTGTCCCTCGACGAAATAGGTCAGCGCGACGGGTTCGCCGACCCGGGCGTTCAGGTTGTCGGCCGCCCACTGGTTCAGGAGCATTTCGTTGTCCTTGACGAGGAGAGCGCTCGAGCCGAGGGCCATCGAATAAGGGATGGAGCGCCTGCCGGTGCGGATCTCATTGACGAGGTAGGCCAGGGCCCAGAACATGGGAGGCTCGCGGCGCAGGGCTTTGGTGGGAGCCGAGCGGGCGGCCAGGGCGAGGGATGTGGCGTAGTCGTCGAGGAAGATGCGCTCGCTTTCGAGAATCGAGAAACGCTCTGCTTTGCGCAGATGCAGGCCGAGATCCTGGGGCTGGACAAAGGATCTCAAGGCGTCGCTCAGTTCCTGCG
>JABMPG010000433.1 GCA_013203855.1 bacterium | reverse complement strand
TGGGGCGTGGCGGGCGACCCGCGTGAGATTCCCTTCGAATGGCCCGATCCGAAAAACCCCCTCTTCGGCTTCGTGATCCGGGACGAGGAAGGTATGGTCTGGCCCGGCGTCTACGGCCCGATCCCCGGAACCGACCGCGCGAAGCGCAAAGCCGGACAGGCCGTCGAATTCCACTTCCGCGTTCTCGCCCAGGCCGGGGACTGGTACGCCGGATTCCGCACCGTGGCCGACGAGGTATTCCAGCTTCGCGACTATCGCCAGAACCACGGCGTCTCCCTCACCCAGGCCGCGCTCAACATGGTCGATCTCCTCAAGGACGACGACCGCGGCGGCTGGTGGGAAGAGCCCAAGGGCTGGTACCAGGTCGAAACCCTCAACGGCGTGACGCATTCCGTCCCGGCTACGCTCCTGTCGTTGTATCGACTCACGGGTGACGAGGAGATCTATCGCCGCCGCGCGCTGCCCATCCTCGAATACATGCTCTCCCGCACCACCAGCCACTTCTCCCCCACGCCCGACAACACGGGTCACTATCCCGCCGGCGGAATGCAAGGACCCGTCAACGTCTTCGGAACCACTACCTTTTCCGGCCTGTGGGAACTGACCAACCGCTACACCGACGCCTTCCGCCAGATCGCACTGCCCGAGGACGGAGTTCGACCCAGTTCCGGCCATACCCAGGATTTCGAAGAATGGGCCGAGCGCTACGTTCTGACTGGAGATACCCAGGATCTTGAGAAAGCAAAGGAACTGGCGGACCAATACCTGAAAGACGAAATCGAGACGCCGCCAACCAAAGACCTTGGCCACCATCCCTTCTTCCTGATTCAATTCACGCCCAACTGGGAAGGCCTCCTGAGGATGTACGAAGTGACCGGCGAGAAGCGTTATCTCGACGGCGCGGTCTTCGGCGCGCGCCAAGTCATGACCGGCATGTGGTCCCAGCCCGTGATCCCCGACGGAGACATCATGGTTCATCCCTCCGGCTCCTTCGAGGGAGACAAATCCTGGCTGATCCTCTACAAGGGCCCCGAACGCTACCGCCTGGGCTGGCCGCGCGTTCCCGGCGACACCCCCACCCGCAAGGCTCCGGCCTGGTCCGTCTCCAACGTCGGGCTCGGCTTCGAGCAACCCAGCACCTACGCTGGCTCCCTGCGCTCACTGGCGGGCAGAATCATCTATCAGGCCGCCTGGACGCCCAATTTCCAGCGCCTCGGCGCCTACACCGGCGACCCCCAATTCGTTACCTACGCCCGCAACGCTACCGTCGGACGTTGGGGCACCTATCCCGGCTACTATGTCGTCGGGTTCACCGACCTCGTCTTCAATCCTCGCTACCCCTACGGCGGCCCCGACGTCTCCTTCATCTACTACCACCACCTGCCCGTCCACCTCTCCTGGACGATCGACTATCTCGTCGCCGAGGCCTACCGTCTCTCGAAAAGCCAGATCGAATTCCCCTCGAAACGCCAGACCGGATACGCCTACTTCAACGGCCGTGTCTACGGCCACGCCCCAGGGAAGGTCTTCGGGGAGGAGAATTGCTGGATCTGGCTCAAGCGCGGGATCGTCGATATCGACAACCAGCAGATCAACTACCTCACCGCCCACAACGGGTCGAATCTCTTCCTCTATCTCATGAACCAGAGCCCGAACGAGGAGAAAGCCGAGATCACTTTCTCTCCCGAACTCCTCGGCTATGAGCCCCAGACCGCCCAGGCCTCGATCATCCGCGAAGGTTCCACGTCCACCCACCTGGCCGTGAAGGACGACGCCGTCCAGATCACCCTCCCCGGCTGCGGCGCCGCCCTCATCACGCTAGAGGGCGTCAATGTTTCCATCCCGGCTCACCAGACGCCCCCCGCTCCCGAAGCCGGCCCGGTTCCGTCTTACGTGAACACGCCCTGCGACCTGAAGAATCTGGCGGCCCGCGCCGCCGCCATCCAAATGGGACCCGACCGCTGGGACGCCTACGTCTGGTGTACGGCCGCCTTCAACGAAGCTCGCGAAGTCACCCTCACCTACACCCTCGACGGCCAGACGCACAAAATCACCGACACAAAATACCCCTTCGAGTTCTCCATCCCCGTGGAGAATCCCGCCAGTACGTTTGAGTTTCACATCGAAGGAAAGACGCCGGAGGAGGTAGAATTCCGTTCGCCCGCGAGTTCTCTGGGCGGCGCCCACGCAAGGAAATAGAGCCCACCAGCCCGGGTCCTATGGTTGCTTCTCTCGCCACTGGCGGGGCGTGAAGCCCGTGGCCTTCTTGAAACAACGGTAGAAGAACTTCTCGTTGCGAAAGCCCGACTCGGCGGCGATGGCGCTCAACTTCTGGTCGGACACGGTCAGGAGATACTTGGCCCGTCGGAGCCGGGCTTGACGAAGGTATTCGCCCGGGGGCATATCGAGTTCCGCCTGGAACACGCGGTTCAGCGTGACCCGGCTCACGTGAAGCATACGGGCCAGATTGTCGACTCCGATCCCGGCTTCGATCTGGTCATGAATCACGCGAGTCGCCCGGCGCACGAGTTCGCCATGAGTGACTGGCAGGTTCTGGAGATTGCGGCCTCGCAGAACTTTCCCGAGCTCCAGAAAGAGAACAGCCGCCTGCCAGGCGTCTTTCTGCGGCAAAGCGTAGTAGTCCATCAAGGTACTGAAACACCGGCACGCCTTTTCCATGTCGGAAACTCGCGCTATCGGCCGCTCGGGCAGAAGATTCAACGCGGAAAGAAACTCCTCCAAACCTTCTCCGCCAATCTGGCAAGTGTAAAACTGCCAGGGCACGCCGGGCTTTTCTCCGAACACGAACGGGACTTGGGGCCGCAGGGCAAAGAGGCTTCCGGCCGTCAGCGCGTATTCCTCCCCCCCGATTTGAAGAAAGCCTTCCCCGTGAGTTACCAGCCGGATGGCTGCCCCCCGACGACTGCCCGACCGCAGCATAGTCCCGTCGCTCTTGACAAGTTGCACTCCATAGGCCCACACGCTCAAACCCGGGGGCAGGTTCGTGTCGGGCCAAGGGAAAAAGGCACCCTCCATGATCTCCATGTAACAAAAGTACACAAAAACGAACGCTCTGTCCACCTCGATTCAGTTGACGCGGTCGAGGCGCGGCAGGATGGTGGATGGTTCAACACGGCGCGTCCTCCCAGACGCAGGCGTTGCAGCGCACAACAAGACCAGAAAGGGGTATCTTAGCATGACGGAAAGAAAACCCTCCGAAACCAACAGTGGCCTCACACGGCGCAATTTTCTGAAACTGAGCGCCGCCGGCGCGGGGGCCTTGGCCCTGATCAATCCTCTTGGTCACTTCGCCGGGGCGCAGGGAAACGGCGCTTCGAAGCGACCCAATATCGTTTTCTTCATCACCGATGATGAAAGCTGGCTGGAACGCAGCATCTATGGCTGGTCCAAACTGCCCACGCCGGCCTTCGATCGCGTGGCTAAACAGGGCGTCCTCTTCAACTACGGCTACACCTCCGCGCCGTCCTGCGCCCCCTCCCGCGGGTCCTTCCTGACGGGACGGAATTTCTGGGAACTCGAGCAAGGCGCCATGATCCAGGGGTTCGTGCCCAACAAGTTCCCGCTTCTGACCGACCTTCTCGCCGAAGCCGGATATCAGGTCGCCCGCGTTGGCAAAGGCATGGGGCCCTATGTCCCGATTCCCGGGATTGGCCACGGAGACGACGCGGCCGGGCCGCATGTCAACGCCGTCCTGGTGGAGGAACCCCAGGAGAAAATCAGCTCCATCGACTACGCGGCATCCTTTGCCAAGTTTCTGGACGAACGCGAGGCCGAAAAGCCCTTCTTCTTCTGGGTCGGAGTCACCGAGCCTCACCTTCCCTGGGCGAAGGACAACTACAAGAAACTCGAAGAACGCTACGGCATGACCCTCGACGATATCGACGTTCCGGGCTTCATCCCTGACACCCTCGGCGTCCGGAAGGAACGCGGCAACTTTCTCTATGAGATCTGCTATGCCGACGAGCATCTCGGCCGGATTCTGGACGCTCTGGAGAAGAAGGGCGAACTCGACAACACCATCGTCATCATGGTCGGCGACAACGGCGACGCGCCGCCGCGCTCGAAAGCCTCTCCCTACGACTGGGGCACCCACGAGCCCATGGCTATCATGTGGCCCAGCCGCGTAAAGAGCGGACGAGTCGTCGAGGACTTCGTCAACTTCCCCGACCTTACGCCAACCCTTCTGGAAGCCGCCGGCGCGGAGGTTCCGAAGAGCATGACCGGCCGCAGTATCCTCAACGACATCCTCCTCTCCGACAAGCAAGGGCTGGTTAACCCCACGCGGGATTTCATCGTGACCGGCCTCGAATGGCACGGCGAGTTCGCTCCCGAGAACCGCGCGGGCCGCATGATCCGCGACCACCGCTATGAGTATGTGGTCCACTATGGCGGCGGAATCCCCATAGGTTTGCGCCCCCAACTCGAACTGCCCGATTCCGAGTTCGAGAAAACGGCCGAGACGGCGGGTCTGGCCGAATTGCTGTCCCGCCACCCCAACCACCCGAAGGTCAAGCCTTTCGTCAAACTCCTCACGGGCCGCCCCGCCCCCGAAGAGTTCTACGACCTGGAGAAGGACCCCTGGCACCTGAATAACGTCATCGACGATCCCGCCTATGCCGAGATTAAGGAACGCCTCAAGGCCAGAATGAAGGCCTATCAGCTCGAAACCGGCGATCCCCGCGCGACGGGCGACATGGCGATCTTCGAAAAGACCCGCGAGTTCGTCCAGAAACGGAAGAAGGAGGGATATCCGCGCGCTTGGGACGAGTTCAGTCCGGAACTGAAGGAACTTGTGAAGAATATGTAGAGGCAGAACAGACCGGAGTCCATCCAGGGCGCGCCGAGGGTGTATGCTCGGGCCAGTCGGAAGGGCACCGGATTCCACAGGAAGGAGTTCGAGACCTGATGAAGTTAACCGACTCAGTCGTCCGGGTCCGATGGGGCCGCGCACGGCCACTTGCCGTCTGGTTGGGGCTGTTTGTCTCGATACTCGCGGGGGTACACGGAGAAATGACAGACATGCAAAAATCGGAGGTCCCGGCGCTTCAGTTTCCCGCCGACGGGCAGGCCTCATCTTACGCCTTCCCGAACTTCTGGTGGACCGAACATCCCGCCCAGTTCGCCGATCCGGGAGCGCCCGTCACCTACGAAATCCAGATCGCGCGGGACACCTCGTTCGACTCCATCGTCGATGAGGACTCAGTCGGCCTGCCTCGCTACGTCCACGATCGGCCTTTCGCGTCCGGGACCTATCATTGGCGGGTTCGGTCCGTGACGTTCGAGGGCCAGATCTCGGATTGGAGCAGCTCCTTCTCGTTCACGATTGCGGAGCCGGATGAGGTGGTGACCGTCGATTTTGATCCGAGTCAGAAGGACCCATCCCCGGGGGTGCGCGACGCGGTCGATCGCGTTCAGGCTCTGGCGAAGGAAGGCAAGTCGGTTCGCCTTGTCTTCCCGGCGGGGGACTACCGGTTCCCGGAGACTTTCTCCGGCCGTCTGATCGACCTGCCGGGTGTCCGAAACGTGAGCGTCGAGGGCGAGGGCGCGACGCTGCATTTCACGACCCGCAAACAGGCATTGCTCGGGTCGGAGGGCAGCGAGAATGTCTCGATCAGCGGGTTTGAGGTTCTCTATGCCAAGGGCTCCCTCAGAATCCAGGGCCGCGTGAAGGCTGTCGATCCGAAGAGCAGACGGGCCGTCTTGGCCATCGAGCCGGGGTACCCCGATTTCTCCGCTTCCGACAGTATCACGAACGACATCTTCATCCTTCTCGATCCGAAGGTGGACGGACGTCTGAAGGACCGCTGTTCGAACTTCTACCGGATGGACAAGGATTACAGCAAGAACCCGGACGGCACGTGGACCGTGACCATCCCGGGCGGGGATTTCTCGGACTGGGAACCGGGCGATCGCTTTGTCTTCCATTTCCGCGGCGGCTCGCCCGTTCTGATCAACTATGCCCGGAGCCGTTCCGTCACGGCCTATGGCCTGAACATCGGGGGCTGGGGGAACATGGGATTCGTCTCGGTTGACGGCGCGGAGTTCAGCATCCTGAGCTGCAAGACCTTCATCCCGGAGGGCAAGTGGATGATGGGCAACGCCGACGGCGTCCACATCCGGGGACACGAGATTGGTCCCTGGATCGAGGGCACGGAAATTCAGGCCATCGGGGACGACGGTGTCGCCCTCTATGCCCGTCCCGCCTCGATGGTTGCCGCGAAGCCCAACGGCGAGCAGAACGCGGCGGTCTGCCGGGATGAGCATTTCAACTTGGAGCCGGGAGACGCGGTGTCCTTCTTCCAGCCTCTCGAGGGGACTATTCCTCTGGAAACCACCGTCAAGACGGTCCAGTCGCGGCCCGACGGCACCCATCTCGTCCACTTCGCCGACCCGCTTCCCGACGGGATTCGCGTGGACGGCCCGCTTGTGGACGTGACCCAGATATGGAACAGGTCCAAGTCGTGCGGAGATTTCGTGGTTCGAAACTGCAAGTTCACCAACATTCGCCGCTACGGCACGGTCTTCCGCGCCAAGCGAGGCATCGTCGAAAACTGCGAGTACCGAGGCGTTTCGTCCCGCGCCATCCTGTTTCGGAACGAGCCGAACTACCCCAACGGCCTCTACGCGTCGCAGATCATCATCCGGCACAACACGATCGAGGATTCCGGGTTCGACGGCAACGCGACCGCGCCCACGATCACGTTCCGTTTCGAGGCGCGGAACACCCACACGCGAAGCATCGGGCCCCGGAACATCCTGATCGAGGACAACACGATCGTCGATAGCCCTTCCCCGTCCATCGAGCTGGTCGGGGCGGGGAACGTGGTAATCCGAAACAACCGCCAACTCGCGGAATCGGGCGAGTTCCGTCCCGTTCGTTACACCGCGAGCCAGACCGAAGACGTGCGCTTTTCTGAGTGAGAGGATTCC
>JABMPG010000432.1 GCA_013203855.1 bacterium | reverse complement strand
GTGTGGAAATGGCGGAATTCGTCGGCGCGGGAGGAGAGTTTGCCGGAGATCGACTTGAGTTCGCCGATCGGATTATCGTATTCTTGTCGGGTTTTCTCGGGGAGTTTGACGAGGGCATTTCGGACTTTCATCAGACCGCTGGCCATCTCGTCCATGGCTGTTGTCGTTTGGCGTACGGCGCGTCGGAGGTTCTGGCTCCAGAACTCGGTGTCTTCGATGTTCGGGGTGATTCGCAACTGGATTTCGTGCCCTGGCTGTGGCTCCTGGCGGAGGACCTCGGCCGCTCCCCGTGCGCAGGTATCCATCAGGTCCCGCACGCCTGTGGCGATTTCCTGGCGAAGGGGGACCAGCCTTTCCTCAATCAGTTGCACGGCATCCTGCAAGTTCTGTGAAGGAGCGCGATAGGTTTCGAGGACGAGGCGGTCCCTCAGAAAGGGCAGGAGCCCCATTCGCGACTTTTCGCGGTGGATCAGGCGGGAGAGAAGTCGCGCCATGACGCGGCGTGTGATGGCGATCCCGAAATACTGGGTCGCGACGTCTTCGATGTTGTGGGCCTCGTCGAAAATGATGCGTTTGTAGGCTGGCAGGACGGCGGTGGATGTATAGTTTCCGGTCTCCTGGCGGACGGCGAGGTCGGCCATGACGAGGTGATGGTTGGCCACGATGAGGTCGGCTGCCGCGGCTCGCCTCCGGGCCTGATAGAAGAAGCACTTGGCGTAGAACTGGCACCGGATCTTCGTGCAGTTGTCCGGATCGCAGCTGACCTGCTCCCAGATGTCGAAATCGGGGATGAAACCTATGCTGCTGAGGCTGCCTTCGGGGGTTTTGGCGGCCCATTCGAGAATATCGAAGAGTTGCGCGCCCTGTTGTTCATCGGCGAAGAAATCCGGGGTGTGGCGCACAAATGCCGCCCGGCGTAGGCACAGATAGTTTCCCCGGCCCTTCATCAGTTCCGCGCGGAATTCGAGCCCCAAGTGCTTTTGAAGAAAGGGAATGTCTTTCTGGATCAACTGCTCCTGCAGGTTGATCGTGTTGGTGCTGATGATCACCTTCTCCTGGTTTTTCTTTGCCCAGAAGATTGCGGGGATGAGATAGGCCAGTGATTTCCCGACGCCTGTTCCTGCCTCGATGACGGCGATGCCGTCGCGATTGAACGATTCGGCCACCGTTCGCAGCATCCGGCTCTGTTCGAGACGCCGTTCATATCGATTCATGGCCCGGGCGAGCGGTCCGCAGTCGCTCAGGAGTTCTTCGAGTTTGGCAATGTCCAGGCCCTGGCACTCGGCGATCTTCATGATGGGCACGATAATCCGGATATTTTGCGCCTCGTTGTCGATGATGAAACTGCCCACGCCCACGTTTCCGAAGCGCGACGCGACTTCGATATCGGCCTGGGAGGGCTCGAGGTGGCCGCCGGGGTGATTGTGGATCACCACGTTTCCGGGGCAGACGACCTGCTCGATGACGGGCACGGCTTCCTGATTTCCGAATGCAAAGGGCTCGGCCTCTTCGACTCGGCCGGTTTCGCCAACGCGGCCGACAAAGAACACTTCTGCTCCGGCATACTCATCGATAGTTTCGCGGAGCAGAATGCGAACTGATTCAGTCAGGTATGTGAGGATTCTATCGTTCGTAGAGGGCATGAAGAAAAGAAGGGGTTCTAACTTGCAAATAGGGAGCGAAGTATTTTATACCTTTTGCATCAAGGAATGGCAGACTCACGTCTTCCTTCCCTGATGTCCCGCTGGTCGCGTTTTTATGCGCGACTTTGTATCTTAGCCTTTTCATACGGCAGCGAAAAGCCAAAACGGGTCTAGACCCCATCAGGGGGCGTTGGCCGTTCGACGACCGAGGAGTTTTGATGACTGAACCGTCCCCTTTCCGACCGGAGTTGATTCGCCCTTTTCTGGAAAGCACACTGAATGTGTTGCGAACTATGGCTCTCATCGAGGCCCGGCCTGGGAAGCCTTTTCTTCGAGGCGATTCCCGGTCCGAGGGCGACGTGAGCGGCATCATCGGGATGGCTGGCCGAAAGGTGAGCGGCTCCATGGCCCTGGTCTTCCCGGCCCCCACCATCCTCCAGATTGTCTCCGCGATGCTGGGTGAGGAGTTTAAGGAGATCAATCAGGATGTCTTGGATTGTGTCGGCGAGCTCACCAACATGATCTCGGGAAATGCCCGCGCGGGTCTGGCCAAGCTCAACCTGCAGTTCGAAATGGCCCTCCCGACCATGGTCCGGGGCACCCACCACTGCGTCGAGCACCAGAGCAAGGGGCCGGTGGTTTGCGTTCCCTTCGAGTTGGAGAGCGGCACTTTTTACGTTGAAGCTGCGTTTCGGATCGTGTCGTGAGGTCCATCGAGGCCTTCGGTCCCGAGTGCAGTCGGTCTTCTTGTGCCGCAGTTGCCCTCGGCGGTGTGCCAGAACCAGCGCCTTCACGACTTGTTTCTTGAGTGCAATCTGAAGATCACAGACTTCGTTCAATCTTGGACTTTCGAATCTCGAACTCTTGTTTTTCTGGTTAGGCTTTGCGCTTCAGCCGTTCGAGCCGGTGTTCGATTTCTTTTCTCAACACGAGATCGTCGCATGCCTCCAGGGCCATTTCGGTCCAGTGCGCGGCCTCGTCAAATTTCTTCATTACATGTTCGTAGTATTTGGCGATTTCGATACACGGCGCGGCTTGCCTGCCCTCGGATCCGCCGAGTCTCGCTCGCTCTTGCCACACGTCGAGCGCATCCGCCCAGCGGCCTATGCGCTTGTATTCCCGGGCCAGCGTGAGGGCGAGATCGTATTCTTCTTCCGGATCGCGACTCGCCAGAGCCGCTCGTTCGAGGCACGTCAGGCTCTCTTCTATCAGCCCTGCCTGTCGGTACCAGGCGGCCAGCCCCACTTGTGCCTTTGAATGGCGGATGTCCGGCGCCTTCGGGTTTTGGTAATAGCGGCAGAAAAGCGGAAAGAGGGCTGCTGTCGAAACAATGTCCTGAATGTTGTGATCGATTACGGGCACAATTCTGCGACGGCCAAAGCCTCGCACGAAATCGAAATAGATTCCTGGAATGAGGGCGCCGGGCACGTCGCTGATCCGCTTGATGAGGAGCACGTGGCGTTCCAGGCTTCCCAGGCTGCACGAGTCGAGATGTCCCTTCCACAGACGGCGCGCGGGTTGGAGCAGGTCCAGGTGTGGCTGGGTGAACGGGACCGGCAGTCGGTTTAGAACGTAGCGGGTCTGCAAGAGGGGCAGGTCGAAAGTCCGCCCGTTGTAGGTCAAGATCCCCCCGAAACTCCGGAGTCTTTCGGAAAGGGCGTGGAGGATCGCCGGTTCGGCCGCAAAATCCTCCATGAAGAATTGTTCGACCACAAAGCGGTTGTTTTCCACAAACCCGAG
>JABMPG010000431.1 GCA_013203855.1 bacterium | reverse complement strand
TCCCCTCCGACGACCGGGCTTCCCGGGCAGTGTTCGCGGCGGTGCGGTCGCTTTTTGCTTCCGACGCATAGCGTGAATATCCCCCTCGCGTCCGGCCTCGCCGAACTCTATGTATTTTGCCCGGAGCAATCGCTTGAGTGCAATGTTTTCCTATCCCGGACACGTCCCGGAAAAGAATTGACCCCTTTCGGACGCAGAGATAGACTTACATGGCTGAAGCGTTTCGGCTTGCGGCGGCGGCTTTGCCATTGGCAGCGCTATAGGCATCCACAGCAATCCGAACAGCTTCGGAACAGCGGCGATCGACGGAAAAGTGCCCGGCGAAGAGCTGTTGTCTGCGCATGATTCCGAAGCATCGAAGACTAAAGGAAGAGTCTATGACAGTCGAACCAGTGGAAACCGAACGGGATGATCTGGCTCTGCGGGTCTTTATCCGGGACATCTATGAGCGCCGTTACCGTCTCGGGGTGATCTGCGTGATAGTGGGCGTGTTGGTCGCTCTCTATGCGCTAACGTTGGAAAACCAGTACCAGGCCACGGCGGCGGTCATCATCCGGGAGCCTGAACTGCCAATCACGGGCGAGGCGGCTCCGCTGACCACCGAGATGCTGCAGGCCCTCTTGGATTCGACCGAGGTGAAGTCCACCGTTTTTGAAAAACTACGTCAGGAAAACGCCCTCGACTCGGAGACCAGTTTCCGCGGGTTCCAGAAAATGCTATCCACCAGCGTGGAACGGAGGCGCGGACCCAATCCGGAACTGCTTCCGATGATCCGTCTGACCGCCCAATCGAAAACGCCCGAGCGGTCGGCCCGGATCGCCAACGTGTGGGCGGATACGGTGACCAGCAAGACCCGCGAGATGTACGCCAGCGGGGTCGAGGATGTGAGCGCCTTCATCGGCGCCATCTCGAGCAAGGCCGAGACCGACCTTGCCAAAAGCGAGGATGCCTATACCTCGATTCTCCTGACCGCGAACCTCGAAGTGAACAAGGCGACCCTGGCCCAAGACCGCAGCAACTATGGGAAACTGTACTCCGAGTATCTGGTCCTGACGGGCGATGCCGAGGAAAAGGGAAACCTCCTGGAAGACATCCGGAAACGTCTGGAAGAACGCGAGATCGACGGGATGTGGGTCGGGGAGATAGGCAACGATGAACTATCGTCCAGAACCGACCTGACCACTAGCGTTTTGGAGCGTCCGGTCGTTCTTGTTTCAATCGCTCTGCGCCGAAATGAAGAGGAACTGGCGAAATTCGAGAGGGAAAGCCAGATCCAGTACCTGCAGATGCTGCTGCGAACACGGGAGCAGCAGTTGGAGCAGATCGCCAAGGAGATCATCGACAAGCAGAACCAGTTGGTGCGATCGGAGACCAAGGTAGCCAAGTTGCAGATCTATCTGGCCAATATCCCCCAGAAGATCGAACTTTTCAAGGCCGTCTCCAACGACGTTCTGGGCGAGATGGCCGTTCAGGGGGATGCCCGCGTTTCCGATCCCGACAAGCTTCCCCGCATCCGGGACGAAGTGAGCAATCCCGTCTATGAGGCCGTCAAACAAGAAGAGGTCATGCTCGCGAGTGAGGTGGAAGGTCTCAAAAGCCAGGTGGAGTATTACCAGGAGCGCCAGGAATACCTGCGTCAGGAAGTGAGCGACCTGGCCAGTTCCATCTCCCGTCTGGAGTCGCGCAAGGAAAACCTTCAGAGCATCATCCAAAAGGATAAGAAGATGCTAGTCTTCTTTGAAGAGGAATACAACGAGTCCCGCCAGATGCGGGAGACCTTGGCCAAAGAACTGAACGAAACCCGCGCGAGAATGGCCGCCCGCCAGACGGAACTGGGACGTCTTGAAAAGGAAATGGACGGGTTGGAGGAGCGGATTCTGCTGGCCGAGGACCGGCTGAACGCGCACAAGCGGGAGGTGGAAAACCGTATGCGGGTGCGCGAGTCACTGGCCGCCAAGGCGGAGGAGGTGACGCTTCTAGGAATCACCGCCCGCCAAGCGTCAAGAAGCGGGCAGACCATTCTCTACGGGGCCAAGCCGAATCCCCAGAAGGTTGCCCCGACCCGGACCAAGATGGTCCTGGGCGCCATGGCGCTCTGTTTCGTGTTTCTGTGCGTCTGGGTGGTTCTGAAACGGCTGATTCGAGAAACCGAACCGGGGAGATCCCCGGCGTCCGTATAGGTCCAGTCTTTCGCGCGGCGGGATTCGAATGTCCAAAAAGAGGAGAAAAACGGGAGGAAGAGGGGGTGCCCGGAATGGTTCGGCCAGCGGCGGCACCCGGTTTTCGCTGTGGAGCCCCCCCGACGGCCCCGCCCTCCTCTGGCTTCTGGTCGCCGCCACGGTTTTCATCTGCCTGCCCGGCATGATGTCGGGGAATTTCCTGCCAAAGACAATCTGGGCCGCCATGGCGGTCGCGCTGGGGTTTTTCGTCCTGCGAGACCGGGTTTCGAGTGACCTCGCCATCACTCCCCTGGGGGGGGCCTGGCTTCTCTATCTGGGTTACGCCCTCCTGTCCCTCCTGTGGGCGGAGCAGGCGCGGGTCGGCTTCGAGCGCTGGCTGGCCTTGGTACTGCCCACAATGGCCTATCTGCTTGCCCGTCGCACCCGTTTCTGGGAATCGCACCGTTTCTGGACGCTTTTCTGTGTGGGCATGTCGATCTTCAGCCTGATCGGGTGCCTCCAGTTCATGTTCGAGGATTTCCCGCTGGTGCACTGGTTTCCGGGAACCAAGCCTCCTCGCGTGACGGTGGGGCATCGCAACTATGTCGGGCTGTTTCTGATGGTGACGCTGCCTTTCACGCTGTACCTCTGGACGACACGAAAGGGCCGCGACGCGTGGATCCCAGGATGCGCGCTTCTCTTGGCCCTGTTGCTCATGCTGTTCACGCGGGCCCGCTCGGCCTGGGTAGCGACTTTTGCCGCTTTTCTGTTTGTCCTGGCAGCGGGCGGATATCTGCCCATGCTTTTTCAGGGACGCCGGAAGTACGCCTTTCTAGGCCTCATCGTAGTCGCTGTCGCCCTGGCAATGCTGGTGGGCGCGCCAGAGGAACTGGGCCTGGCAAAACGCTCTGTTCTCGAGACTGCGACTTCGATCTTCGAAGACATGGAACAGCAGAACCCGCGCTTCGAAATGTGGAACTTCGCACTGAGTGTGCCGATCAGTCGGGCCATCGGGTGCGGCTTTGGCAGTTTCCCCATCGTGGCCTCGCCCTTTTCCCAGACCGGCACGACGCTGACGCTGGACTGGGAGGTGCATAACGACTATTTGCAGGCCCTGCTGGATCTGGGAATCGTGGGGCTGGCTTTTTTCCTCATCTTCTGGGGCTGCGCGTTGTACCTGGTGTGGAAAGGCCGGCGGAACCCGCTCGTAGTGGCCGCGGGGGCGTCGGTGGTGGGGCTGGTCGTGATGCAGTTCTTCACCTTCACTTCGCAGAAAACAAGCAGCATCATCTGGATGGCCGGAGCGCTTGCTCTGCTCAACACGATGGTCCCCACGCGTCCCGTTTACTGCGGGCGAATCTCCGTCGGGAGAAGCCGGGCGCTTAACTGGGCGGCCACTATCGGGGTGGGGGCATTCGGGATTCTCGCGATTTTCTCCGCGTGGGGAGACTGTCAGTTCCGGAAGGTGGAAGCGGCGCGGGCACCCGATTTCGAACGTCTGGCCGAGAAGGTCCTGCCCTGGATGCAGTATGACGTCAACATGGTGCATACGTCTTGCCACCTGTTCTCCCGCCATGCCCTGAGAGCCGGAGAGCCCGGCTCCGCCAGGATCTTCGCGGAGAAGGCATTGGCTCTGCACCCGAACGATCGCGTGCCGATCCAGATTCTGATCCAGACGGCATATCAATCAGGACGGACCGAGGAGGCGATGGGTCTGGCTCGACGTTATGTCGACACGTTCGGGTTCTCGGCCGATCCGCCCTATCACCAGTTGCTGGCCAAATGGCACACCGACCGGGGCGAAACCGAGAAATCTCAGGCGATCCTGAAGGAAGCCGGGGAAAACCTGATGGTCGCCCCTCAAAGTCCTCTTCCGGCCGACCGCGCGATAGATATGTCTTTTGACGCTGCCCTGAGATGGCAGGGAAACGACGCAGCGGAGAAATACGATCTCTACCTCTGGAAGGATGGCGAAGAAACGTCTTCGACGCCGTTTCGGGAGGGTTTGGCGACGGGGCGGGCAGACTTGGACGATGATCTGGAGCCATGGACGACCTACTTCTGGAAGGTCCGTGCCCGAAGTGATTTCAAGTCTTCGCCGCGGGCTCTGAACGGGAATCTGTGGGTATTCCGCACGGCTCCGGCCGGGGAACGGCCTATAACGGTTCCCGAAGTCATCGCCCGAAAACGTCCGCTGCCCGAGTTGCTCAGAAATGCGACGGACATATTCACACTTTACGAGATCGGTGTGCAGTACGGCCTGACTGACCGATCCGGGGATCTGGCGGACGTCTATCATGAAAAATTCGACGCACTGCTGCAGGATATCCCGCGCATGGCCTCCATGAACGAGAATGTGGACCTTTTCGCCTTTGACTACCGGCGTCTGGACGAGAACCGGTGCCGGGTCTATTATCTTTTCAGGATCAAGAAGAAGATGGACCGGGACTACCGGATTCACCTGGAAGGCCATGTGGACACGAGCCATGAAACTCTGCTTCCGATGATCGGGCGCCAGAGAGGTGTCGCCTCATTTCATTTCGATCCGTACATCCCGACCTCGCAATGGCCGGCGGGCGAATTCCGGGTGGTCCGCCATGACTTGCCGGCCAAGCCCTTGCCTTACCGCATGCAGACCGCCTTCTATGAGAAGGGTGAGGGGTTCCATGGCAAGATGGTGAACCTGGGCTGGCAGGATGACCTGCTGATGGCCCCGGCGGACGGCCGATGAGCGCGCTGCGCCACCAACTCCTCAGAGAAGGCGCGTGGTCCGCCGTGGGAAACGGTCTGGCCGCTCTGGGAACGCTGGTCGGCGTGCGGCTGCTGACTGAGGTGATCGAGGACCAGGCGGTCTATGGAACCATTGCCCTCCTCATCGGATACGTCACTCTCGGCATCAATCTCTTCACGGCTCCCTTCACGCTCTCGGCGCAACGATTTCATTCACAGGCGGCGCTAAAGGGCGAAGTGGGGGTTCTTCGGGTGATTCTGACCCAAGTTCTTCGTCGCGCCGGAGCCCTGCTTGTTCTGGCGATATTGACGGGGGGCGCAATTTTCTCCGTGAAGACCGGTTTCAGCTATTGGCCCTTCATCTTTCTGGCGGGATACGGGCTCCTCATGGTGTTCCGCCAGTTCGAAATGATGCTTTTCAACGCAGCGCGGCGGCAGAAAGCGGTCGCCATCTGGTATGTCCTGGAGGCCTGGGGAAAGCCGGCGATTGCGCTTCTCCTGGTTGTTTTTCTGGGAGAGAAATCCGGGAACGTGATTCTGGGATATCTGCTCGCGCTGATTGGACTCTTCGCTCTGTTCCGTATCCTGAAGGTGGAAAGGGAAGGGACCCGGTTGGCATCAGCACCGATATCTCCCGATCACCCTCTGCGCCGGGAGATCCGACGCTACGCGATTCCCCTCGTTCCTCTCCAGCTGGTGAGCTGGGTCAACAGCCAGAGCGACCGGTACGTTATTGGACTTCTGCTGGGGACCGCCGCAGTGGGTGTCTATGCGCCCGCCTATGGCGGAGTCGGAATGCCCTTTCTGGTGGCGGGCGGGACGATCGCGATGTTCATGCGTCCGCCCTATTTTCAAGCCGTTTCGGCGGGAGACAAGAGGCTGGAGAAGAAACTGTTCTGGTACTGGCTGGTCCTGTCATGCGGGGTGGTGGCCCTGGGCGTGGCGCTGGTCGCCTTGCTGAAAAACTGGATCGTTCTGATCCTGCTTGCGGAGGACTATCGTGCGGGCGCGGCCCCGCTGATGCCCTGGATCGCTGGCGGAATCGCCTTCCAGGTCATCTCCCAGGTCTTCGAGGCAAAACTGTTCGCCTACAAGCGCCCCGGCCTATGGACCCTCACTCATGTCATCGGGGCGGTGGTCTGCGTCGTGGCGGTTTTTCTGATGACCCGGCGCTTCGGCCTTCTCGGCGCGGCCATGGCTTGCCCGATCTACTATGCTGTCATGGTTCTCTGCGCAGCTCTGTTTTCCGTCTGGGCTGAGAAGCACGACGGAAAAGGGAAAGAGCCCTCCGTCTGAGCACAAAGACGGGCATCACACTTCCCGGCAAAGATGCCGACCACTGGACCTGAGATCTACAGTCAAACCAGTAGGAAACCCATATCTTCTCAGAAGAACCACTTTTCTCTGCGCCCGTTTTGTGATAAGCATGTTTGTCAAGGCTCTGGGAAGGGACGTCCCCAGAATCTGGTCCTCCTCCATGTGGGGCGTGGGCCGGAAGGAGAAATAAGCCGGCCCGGCCAACCCGGGAGCCAGAGATTCCCTCATGACTGAAAAAACCCGTATCGCCACCCTTCAGAATCTCAAGGCCGACGGCCGCAAGATCGTCATGATCACGGCCTATGACTATCCCACAGGGCGTCTGGCCGACGAAGCGGGCGTCGATGTGGTTCTGGTGGGCGATAGCTTGGGCAACGTCGTTCTGGGCTTCGAGGACACGATTCCCGTGCGTCTGGAACACATGGTTCACCACACTGGGGCCGTCCGGCGAGGCGTGAAGAAGGCGCTGTTAGTAGGGGACATGCCCTTCATGTCCTACAAGATCACTGCCGAGGAAGCCCTGCGCAACGCCGTGCGCCTGGTG
>JABMPG010000430.1 GCA_013203855.1 bacterium | reverse complement strand
CATCGGCATCGGTGACGGCACGAAAGAAATCCCTGTCCACGCCCGGCCGGGCCACATGCACGCGCCCCGGATCAAGATCGAAAAACTCGAGCGCTTCTCGCCGGGTGAAATGAGAGATGCAGATCACCGCATCGCATCGGGGCAGCAGGGCGGGCAGGGTCTCGCGCATGTAGAGGCCGCCGAGATCGTGGCAGTGATCGGGCCGCCGCATGAAATAACAATCGTAAAGGGTCACGACCCGTCTTGCCTCGCGAACCGGAGGGACAATAGAGGCGGCGGCATGAACAAGATCGGCCGGACCCGCCAGGCGCTCCATCGAAGGCCGTCCCCAGCGCTTCCAAGCCCGGTGAAGCCACGGCCCGGGAAATCGCCGACGGCACAGCGTCACCCGGCCGTCCAGCCCGCCGCCCATTCCCTCGGGCAGGGGCCGACGCAGGGAGTTGAAGAAAAGGGTATATTCGTTGAGGTGATCGAGGCGAAGCAGTTCGCGCACAACATGCCAGGTGTAATTGCCAACGCCAGTTCGAGGAGGCATGGTGGACGAGGCGTCAATAGTGATGCGCATGAGGCGGACTTTGAATTGAAAGGGAGGGCGAAATCCGACTTCGCCAGCCCATATCTCCCCGGGATGTCCCGCCCTCTCAGTGCCCTTTTACCGGCGAAGGCGACAACCCACAATTCGGGGGCGGGGGCGGAAAACCCTACCGGGGCTGCCAATTACTGACCCATAGTTCCTGGCTGCTGGCTACTGGATGCCGACTCCTGCATGTACTTCCGGGCCTGTTCTTTCCATTCCTTCTTCTTGCCCTTTTCGATATAGGTCCGGGCATACTCCCGGGCCTTCTCCTCATTCTGCGCCACCCGCTCGATCTGGAAGAGAAGATAGCCGAGCTCATCCGAACTCGGGGCAACCTGGCCGAAGACCAGGGCTTGGCGCTTGGCATCGCGCAGATTCCCCGCAGCGAGCTCCGCCCGCGCCAGCCAGTAGCGCAAAACGGGAAGAGCGGGGTACTTCTCAATCTCGCTGGCGAGCAACCCGCGCAGCTCATCAATCCGGTCGTTTTCGAGGTAGAGCGAGCCAAGGCTTCCGATCAGTTGCGGGTTGCGAGGCATCCGTTCGTTAAGGTGCAGCAGAGCATCGGCCTGCTCCCGGAAGTTGCCGTAGGCATAGGCCCGGTCGTACCAGATGCGGGCCACCTCTTCGCGGATCTTGTCTTCCTGGTTCTTGACCCTCGCCTCGACTGGCTTGTCCGTCTCGAAGATCATCCCCCACCAGTCGACCAGACGCCGAGCCACGTCCACGCTCTCACGCTCGGGATCCTTGGCCAGCGCCCCCCCGAACGCGTCGTAGAGCAGACTTCGGTTCATCTTCACAAGTGCCTCGCCCTGAGTCGGCTTCTCCTCCAGCCAATTCGCCGACATGCGAGAGAGATCCACTTTCCCAAACCGTTCCTCACTGTAAAGGACGGGGTCCTGGACCACTTTGTTGAGGTCTTCAACCAATGCCCGACGCAGCGCACCTGCCTTCTCATCCTGCTTCTGTTGCCAATCTTTCACAATTTCCTGCGTTTCGGGCGACAAACGTCCCGCCACATAGTCGGCAACCGGCGTTCTCTTCCGCTCGATCTGCCGCACCAGGCCGGACAGGTCGCAGATGTCGTGAATCGAGAAGTTTGGCGACCCGCGAAGTTTTGAGACCCGAATGAGCTGGCCGATGAACCGCTTGTTGTCCTCGAGGTCGATAGTCATCTCGGCGGCGATGCGATAGTTCTCCAGCGCTTTCTCCGGCTCGTTCAATCCGGCATAGGCCGCGCCTAGATTCAGCCGGATCTGGGAGTACTCCGGACCGTAACTCTGGAGTTTCTCATAGGTCTCGAGGGCCTTTCGGAAGTTTTTCTCCGTAGGATTGAAGTCCTTGCCCTGGTATTCGAGCGTGGCGAGTTTGTAGTAGCTGGTCGTGAAGTAGGGGTTGAGCTCGACCGCCTTCGAGAAAGACTTGATCGACGTCTCGCGTTGCTCGTTGAAAGCCTGCACGGCCCTGTCGTGGCGCACCGCCAAGGCCTTCCGCTGTTCGGGCGTGAGAGATGGGTCCTTCAGGACATCGCGGATCTTCTGGATTTCGCGAGCATGGGTGCGCACGGTGTCCGACCCGCCGAGCTCGCCAATAGCAATCAGCCCCTTGTTATTCCAGATCGAGCCGCGGAAGTAGTTGACACCATAGGCCGTCGTGTAGATACCGCCCAAGACGCTCAAGGCGCACAGCCCCCACGCGATCTTGCCTTGGAGGAGTGTGGGAGGCACGCGTTCCTGCCGCTCACTATCGCTCCCGGGAAGGCGCGGCCGGTTCACGATCCCCGCCAGAACTCCCAGTGCGGCCCACAGATTGACGGCGCCGATAGGCCAGCGCGCGTTCGGGCTGAAGAAATTGCCGAAGAGAAACCCCGTCAGCCCCGCCAGAACGCAGATTACCAGAATGACCTTCTTCGGGTCGGGATCTCGCCGAACCAGAACCAGGCCTTTCCAGAAAAGAAACAGGAGAAAAAACATGAAGACCGCAAACCCCGCAATGCCGGTCTCCGCCAACAGATCGAGGAAGAAGTTGTGGGCAAAGATGGTGCGATGGGAAATCTGGTACAGAAAGTAATCGGGGCTGCGATAGTAGGGGAAAAGAATGCCGAAGGACATCGCCCCGCCGCCCAGGATCGGGTTGTCCTTGAAAATTCCCCAGGCCCCGCCCCAGATGATGTCCCGGCTCGTGAAAGAGATCTTGAAATCGACGCCGACCTTCTGAATATGATCCGGATCAAGCGCGCTGAAAATCCCCGGCCCGCTGCCGAGGATGGTCATAAGGACGGCCAGGACGAGGGCTCCCCCGACGAGTGCGGCGACCGCCCGTGCCCGGTACTTGTGGTCGAGACGCCCCCAGAAGTAATACAGGACGAACACGACCAGGAACACCATCTCGATTCCGCCGAAGATGCTTGTCTTGCTGCGGGTGTAAACCAGACACATCAGACCGGTGATCACGGTGATAAGGGCGGTAAGTTGCCAGAGGGCTTGGGGAGAAAGGACCGCCCGCAGACGTTCCTCTCGGCTCTTCGCCGCCAGCAATCGGTGAAACCAGTCGCCCGAAACGAGAAATGATCCCAGGGCCATAGGGATCATGAGGAGCAGAAAAATCGCGTAGAAATCGCGATTGAGGATCACCGAAAGCATCGTGGTCTGAGCGACCGGCCCGTCAAAGGTGCTGGCCAGTTTATGGATGAAACTGTACAGGGCCGACCGGCTCATCCTGTTTTCCTGGCGGCTGATCTCGCCATAGACCTGCTGCATTCGGGCATTCAGAGACTGCGCGTTGGCCGTGAGTCTCTGCCGCACAGCCGGATCGGACGCCTTCTCGATCTCCCCAAGCCGCAACCGGTAGTCATCCTGCAGCCTGAGAAGTTCCTTGTAATCCTTCGCATAGGGATCGGTGATCATGGCCGCCACACCGTAGCGCCAGCGGGACACCTTGTCCCCTTCCCGCTCGATTTTCTCGACGCCTCGATGCAGGATTCCGAAAACGGTGGTGCCCAACGTGAGAAGGGTGAAGAAAACCAGGACGCGATGCAGACGTTGCCGAGTGGTGCAAATGGCGAAAAAGACGAGGAACGGCCCAAGAAGGACGAACTGCATCCAGAACCCCAGCCAAGCCTGCCAGCGCACATACGGCTTCGCGAACAGGCCCGACAGGATCAGGACCGCGAAGTAAGCCACCAACGGATACAGAATCCCCTTGCGCGGAAGTTCCAGGTAACCCCGCCCCACCAGGAACAGATACATCACCATCAGGATCGGACCGAGAACGTGGATCAGCGTCACCTTGATGTCATCGAGCTGATGGGTAAACGGCGTCATCGCATAGACCACAACGAACAGATATAGCACGCCGATCCAGAACATGATCCGGACCGCGCCGCGATTGCTCATGGAAGTGCGCCGGGGAGTCATTTTTCTCTCCTTGAGGTTTCTTGTCTGAAGGCAAAGAGCGGTGGCCGTCGCATAGACGGTCCACCGCTCTTTTTTACCATACCGTTTCTGAAGCGGCTATGCTTTTCCCCGCGTCAGCGAGCCCGCACAGCCCCCAGGATGGCCTCGGGAATCGAGAAAGTTCCGCCCTCGCGATCCTCTCCCTGCATCCGGAAGGTCACCGTCTTGGCCGGATCATCCACCGGAATCGTGAACTCGTACGGATATTCCGTATCCTCGATAGTGGTCCAGTCGCCATCTGCGATTTTGTACTCCAGATTCACCTTCTGCGCCTGATAGTAGTCGGACGTGCACCAGATATAGGCGTCCCACTTCCCGGGCAGCATCTGGATGGCGGCGGCCTTGGCATAGACTTCGCCTTCGCCGGACCGCACATAGCTGGGCTGAGCGCCAGGCTCGGGCTTGGCCGGCATCCGGTGGATCGGCACATTCACGTTCGCCCCGTCCAGCCGAACCACGGCCAGACCACGGGCCGGAAGAGCAACATTGACCATGCCCTCGCCGATTTCCAGTTCCTCCTCACCGTCCTTACTCACGACGGTCACGGTCTTCACTTCTTCAGGATCGAATCCGATAGCCTGCGGCGAGAAATAAAGGCTGGTCGTGGTCGGCTCCACATCCTGGTTCATCAGGATCGTGAAGAACTGATCCTTGTTGTAGGCGGTCAGGTGATTGACCTGCTCGTTGTTCAGAATCACAGCGCCGCGATTGAACCACAGCCAGCAATCCTCCGCCCCCATGACCTTGCCGGGAGCGTGGCCGTAAATGCGGCCATCGAAATAGGCGTAACCATTCTCGCGCTGGAAGGGGAAGGTGACTGCCCCGTCCGACAGATACTCCGCCTCGGACACAAGATAGTCGATGGTCCACGACAGGTGCGGAAGGATATGATGGTAGTAAATCACCGTCAGGTCCGGCCCATAATAGTTGTACTCGGGGTACTGCATCAGATCGTGATGACCGCCGATATAGTAGCCGGGATAGTTGGCGAACCGGCCGACCGTGGCGTTGCGGGCATGAGTCTCGAAGGCCTTTTCACCCGTATACCGGGCCAGGCGCAGAAACTCGGGCGCCCACACGGCCTGGAAGATGATCCGGTTATACTTGTAGCCCAAGGTGCTCGGTTGCTCGAAGCCAAGCCCCGCTACCGAGACCGCCCAGGCCGGAGCCAGATGCTCCTTCAAGCCCTTCTCCGCAATCGGATAGCCCAGCCGGAACCGGTAAGGCCCGCGATCCGTCAGGCCAAAACTCCAGGGATCCGCCTCGAACTCCCCGTCCTTGAAGATCACGGTGTCGCCCTCGGGAAAGTTCGGCTGCGTCCACAGACCCGTCATCAGCTGGCGCGCCCCGAAGGCCGACCCTTCGAGATAGCGCTTCTCCCCTGTCATCTCATACATCAGAAGCAGGCCTTCCCAGTCCGGCACGAAAGAGATCAGCCAGAAGGGACTGTAACCCACCGGAACGGTCGACGCCGTGTAGATCTGATCCTCAAGGTACTTGTCCGCCGCCTCCATCGCCTTCTTCATGTCCTCGGGATCGTTCGTCAGACGGTAGCGGGCGGCCCACTCGTTGAACACTCCGGCGTGGCTGTAGCCCACGGTCTCGTCGATGCCTTCCTCGGGCAGAGCCAGTTCGCGGAAGGCCGGCGTGAAGCCGTGAGTCATCTCATACATCGCGCCGTAGGCAGTCGTCCCATAGAGCGAAGCGGGCCCCACCATGCCGCCGATGTCATATCGGCCGGTGTCCTCCGGCTCGGGCGAGAAATGGGCCCCGTTGCGGGAAAGGATGTACTCCATCGTCGGCCGGGCCCGGCGCTCATAGATCTGCTCGTCGCCCGTCAGGTTGTAGATCGAAACCAGAGTGACCGGCGCCGATTGGCTGGCCCCGTTCTTCGACTCGATCTGATACCAGCCCTTCGCCCGCCGCCACCAACCGCCGAACTCGTCATCCATCATGAGCTCGATCATATTGAAAGCCGCGTCGGTCAAAGAGACATTGCGATTCTTGCGATAGTCGTGGAAGTTGAACGCCTCATCGGCCGCCGTGCGAAAGCCGGCATACCAGTCCCCAGCCTGGAACAGAACCCGGAAACGGAACGCGACCGTGTCGCCCTTCTCGAAATTGGCCTCTTCCTTTCCAGCAACAGGCCCATAGATGGCGGGGCGCACGTTGCCAGCCTCATCGCGAATGGCGAAACCCATGTTGGGAAAGCGGTCATCGGGCCAACCGAAGGGAATCTCGCTGGGATCGCCGATGACGGCCCACGCCAGACTCTCGTCTCCTGTGCCCGTCTGGGCCAGAGAAAAGGGCGTCGGAGTGCGCGGATCGAGAAGGCAGTAGGCTTTCTCGGGAAGCCGCTTGCGTTGCCACATCAGAGGCAACTGGATCTCCTCGACCTGATCCAGTGTCCGGCTAAAAGGAAGATGATAGCCCAATGAATAGATCCCGTCCTTCGCGACCTTGAGAGAAAGCCGCACCCGAGCCGCCTTTTCGCCGGGCTTCAGCGACCACAAGGCCGTCAGACGACCCACCGGAAGCTTCGCGAAAGAAATCTCCACGCCATCGCGGGTCTGTTTCGCTTTGGCTGGCTGGAAGCGATAGGGGCTGCCGCCCCACCAGATCTCAGGACGCCGGCTCTGGAGCGCGGTCTGGATTTTCTTGCCGCCCATCTCGACCATGATCTCCTGGAGACCTTCGCGGCTCCACCAGGGAACACCAGCGGAGTAAGTGAGTTCGATCTTGTCCGTGGCGGTCACAACGTAGGCTTCCGAAGCGGTGTCGGCGGCCACTTCCTCCCAGGTGCCATCGCGATTGACCGAAATCCGCGGCACGACCGTCATCTCGCCATTGCGCTCGGCGGGCATGAACTCGATGCGCACATTCTCGTTCTCAAGCGAAGCGGAAGCGGCGCCGCCCGTAAGAGTCGCGGGCCGGGCCGCCAGAGGATCGCTGTCATAGGGACCAGCGAAACCGATGCCACTTTCCTGCTTCACGTCGACGCGGACCAGCTCGGTGCGGGGCAGTCCGGGAGTATCCAGGACCCCCGTCGGCTCCAGATCCGGGTCGGTGGTGAGCACGATGGCATCGATGCGCCCCCAGAACTTATCCACATCCTCGATCGTAACGGGAACACGGCCCACAGGCAGATCGAAAGATCCACCGCGCTCCCAACCCCACCCGCTCTTACCATGGTTGCCAAAGGGATCGTCGGCCTTCTCGCCATTCACCGTGGCCGTCATCTTCCGGATGCCGGGACGATCCGTGGCAAAATCAAGGGCGCGCGCCCAGAGATAGTAGGTTCCCGCCCGGGGAATCTCCACAGCCGTGAGGGCCGGGAGTCGGGCGCCGCCTTCCATTCCGGCAAAAAGGTAACCCGAGCCGGAATAGCCCGACTGCCCCATATCCAACTGCCAACCGCCGGAAAACTGGAAGTCCTCGGCTTCAAGACCGATCGTCACAGGCTTCTGGTCCGCCGCAGACGCGACGCACCCAAGAAGCAATACCCCCCAAAGGACCAACGCTCTCATTTGATTTCGCATCTTCGCCACCTTTCTTTCTATTGAGTTTACATTTCACAAGTCTACCGTTTGCGCTTGAGCGAGACGAGGCCAGACCTCACTGCCGGGCTCTTGGCTCCTGATCACTCGTTTTCGCTTTTCATCTGCTCATCGTTCATTATCGACCTGATTCGGCTACCTCTCCCATTTCAGAAACGACACAGCCATTTCCTTTGCCAGACGGCCCATGATGTCCTGAAAAAGACCATCCCATTCGGCCTGCACGATCATGCGCAGAATCCCCGCCGGGGTGTCGTCGGTCTGGACCTTGGCGACTACTTCATAACTCTCCAGGATCGCGTTTACGTATCCGATCCGGTGGCTGGGCACCTGAACCAGATACTGGCAACACCGCCCCTCGTACCGGGGCAGGTCACTCCAACGAGGTAGTTTTTCACCAGACAACACCGCCGACACACGATCTCCTCGCGCCCCAGAAAAAGCGCTTCTTCAGAAATGCCTCCAACCAAAGTGCGCCCATTGTGGAAAGACGCCCCGGAATTGTCAAGCACAGGCGGCGGAAACCGCACTTCAGTGCTCGACCTTCATAGTTCTGTGCCACAAATCCTGAGGACAGATAGATCCCCGACACTCACCGAACCCGTATCGTCGCCTGCGCCGACATGCCGGGCAGGAACTTCCCTTCCATGTTCGTGGGACGCATCTTGACCCACACAAGCTCCGACATCGTAACCCGGCCACCGTCAGCCCCATCAAGAGAGGAGGTGGAGAGGCCAATCTGGGACACTTCGGCTTCAAAACTGCGACCGGAGCCGACCACAACCTCCACCATCGCCCTCTGTCCCACGGAAACCAGCCCCGCGTCGTCCTCCCGGATATAGCCCTCGATCCATCGTCCGCGGCTGTCATCGGTGATTAAAATACAGGACTCGCCTTTCCGGCAAAGCTCCCCAGGCTCGACAAAGGTCCGGATCACCGTCCCCGCGACCGGGCTCTTGAGAAGCATGTTTTCCAGAGCCGCTCGCCTGGCCTGCACCTG
>JABMPG010000429.1 GCA_013203855.1 bacterium | reverse complement strand
GGCGAACAGCTCGAAACCGCCCGCCGCATCCACGCCCAGCAACGCCACGACAAGAACAAGGTTTACAGCGTTCACGAACCCCTCGTCGAATGCATCGCCAAGGGCAAGGCCCACAAGCGCTACGAATTCGGCGTCAAAGTCAGCATCGCTGCCACGAGCCGGGGCGGATGGTTCGTCGACGCGCAGGCGCGTCACGGCAACCCCTATGATGGCCACACCCTCGCGCCCGGCATGGAGCAGCTCGAACGGCTGGGCATCGTTCCCGATTCGGTGTACGTCGACCGGGGCTATCGCGGCCACCATTACAAGGGCCCCAGCGCGGTGCACGTCGACAAGAGACGCCGCGGCAACACGGCCAGGGCGCTATGGCGGTGGATGAAACGCCGCGCGGCGATCGAGCCCGGTATCGGACATCTCAAGGAGGAACACCGCATGGACCGCTGCCGCCTCAAAGGCGTCGAGGGCGACTGCCTGAACGCCATCTTCAGCGCCGCCGGCATGAACTTCCGCAAACTGATCGCCCACGCGGCGCTCTTTTTGCGCCTTGTGTTCGAGATCATCGCAATGACGCCGGACAATCGGGAAGAACCCCGAAACCGATATGGAAACCATGCTTTGTTGATTATCTGAGGTCGGGGTTATTCAGGATCGACTAACTTAGAGCGTCCATCGGGCTCTGTCATGTTTGCGCGAGAACTTGGCAATTGTGTTTTTTCCACTTGAGCTTTCTCTCTCCATTGTCCGGGAGTGAGGCCGGTCTTCTCCTTGAAAAACCGGTAGAAGTATTTCTCGTAGCGGAAGCCGCATTCCTGCGCGATGGTTGAGATCTTCTCCTCGGTGGATTCGAGCATGTCCTGGGCCCGGCGGAGTCGGGCCTCCTGCAGACAGGCGCCGGGAGACTGGTCGCGGTGCTCCCGAAAGACCCGGGCGAGGGTATCCGGCCGAACGCGCAGGATCCGGGCCAGATCGGCGACTCCAATCCCCGTCTCGAGGAGGGAATCGATCAGGGCGAGGGCAGCCTCGACCATCTCGGCCGTGGAGCGCCGGGGGACACTTCGAACAGGATCTGTCTGGAAGGAGGCGAACAGGTCAAACAGGAGCGACGCCGAGCGCCAAGCGTCCCCCCGTTTGGACTCCCAATATTGTCTGACGGCTTCGAAATGTTGGATGACTGCATCGGGTCGTGCGCAGCGCTGCACAGGGCGGTCCGGCGAAAGGCCAAACCGCCGCAACAGGGACTCTCTCCCCGGGCCGCCCAACTGGAACCAATACAGGTCCCAGGGGGCTTCCGGCAGGTCCTGGTAGAGGAAGGGACGGTCGGGCCAGACGGTGAAGAGGTCTCCCCGCTTAAGGCTCCACGTCTTATCCCCGGACGTAAGAAAACCGGATCCCTTCGCCACGAAGAGGATGCCGTACATATGCCGCGTCCCGAACCGGCGGAACCCACCCGTGCTTGAGCAGAAGGTCAGGTGCGGTACCCAGACGGACAGACCACAGCGCATCACTTCCTGGGGGGCTTCCGGGCAACTGTAGGTCAGTTTCTGATTCTCTCCCACTTCAGAAAAGTATACCCGGATAGATGGAATGTCTACCTTTTTCTCGTTGTCATCCGGCTCAGGAATAGTCATGTTCGCGTAAACAGGGCAAACGAGACACCCCGACTGTCTCTTGCCATATGAAAGGAGAATCAGACCATGTGTGGATTGAGGTTGAACCAGGTGGCTTGTGTCGTTCTGGTCTGTCTGCTTTTCGGACCGGCCTCGGCAACATCCGTTCTGATCGAAGCGGAGGGTTTCGAGTTTTTGGGGGAGTGGAGCCTGGAGGAGCTCGGGGGAAGCAACACATATGGGGGCATTCTGTTCTCGCCGCTTGACGAACCAGCTCGCGACCCGATGACGGCGATTGAATTGCCAGCTGGCGGGAACTACCACATCTGGGTCCGCGCGCGAGACTTTGAGTTCAACCAGGGCACACGGGTTTTCAAGGTGTGGGTGGACGAACGTCTTTCCAAGGAGGAAGCCGGAGATCACGGGCAGGAGGGGTTCGCGTGGGAGAAAGTGGACACCATGCCCCTTGAGCCGGGCGAACACATGCTGGGCCTTCGGAAAACGGGGGGCTACTGCCGGTGCGACGCGGTTCTCCTGACAACGTCCGACCTGGATCCGAACCGTCTGAGCGAAGCGCAGTTGGCGGAGATGCGCACCGAACCCAAGAAGTTGTACACGAAAGACAGGCGGAACATTCCTTTCCCGCCGGCTCTCACGCCTGATACCCCTTTCGAGAGGAAAGCGGGTCTTGAGAACGAAGCCCTTCGGATCACCTTTCATGAAACAGAAGACGAGACCGGACAGACCCGGATCGTGCGGCGAACCCAGGTTCGCACGCCATTGGGCTGGGTCGATCTTCCCGGCGACTCACGCGAGGAACGACTTTTTTTGCTCTATCAGCCTGAGTCCACGGTCTATTTCCCCTTGTGGAGGCAATATCCGGCCTGGCGACGCCAAGAGGTGAAAGTGACGGTTCGGGGCAGAACCTACGAAACGTTTCCTCCGGCCCCGGACAACCCCTATGGCGCGGGTGAGGCAACTCTTTTGGCGGCCCGGGAATGCCGGCAGACTGAGACGGGAGTCGAGGTGGACTATGTTTCGTCCGATGGTCTGAAAGCGACCGGCGAGTGGCGCTTCGGGTCGGATGAGCCGGACTGCTCGGACATGCGCTTTTCCCTGGAGGTTCGCCCCGTGAAGGACGGCTGCTATTCGGTCGGTTTCTGCGCCCTGCGCAGTTGGGAGCAGTCCGAAATCCGGGCGGTTCAGCTGCCGCCACTATACCAGCTCCAGCGATTCCCGGCCCATCCCGAGGCGATCATGAACACGGTGACGCCGCACCCGATGGCTCTTCTGGAGGTCCCGTTGGCTGATGGCGCGGGCAGCGTCTGCGTGGCCGCCATGGCTGAACCGGACGAACTGCCCTTCGAGTGGGCCAACGCCTGGAACACGAGGTATGGTTTCTGTCTGATCAATCCCGAGGGACAGGCTCAGGCGACCGTCTTTCGACCCGTCCTCGGATTGCCCGATTCCCAGTGGAAAACGGGCGAGGCGCAACGTGTCTCGTGGCGACTGTTGATCCGCCCGGGTGTCTGGGACGATGGGCTGGAGTACTTCTCAGAGCGCGTGATGGGAGTAACGGATTATCGCTATCCGATCGTCAGCGAGGCGCCGGCTTCCCTCACCGACACCGCCTTGAATGAGATCGACCTGATCCGGAATCTGGAACTCTCTGGCTGGAGCAACGAGCTGAAGGGATTCTGGCACATCGAAAGGCGTGGCTGCGTCGCCCACGGAGCTCCCCTGGCGCTGATTTCAGCAGCCATGCTTGGGCGGGATGAATACTTCTTTCAACAGAGGGCCTTGCCGTCCATCGAATTCATCCTGACCCGACCCGGGGCTATTTCCGGCCTCCCCATCTCCTTCTACGACGAGGAAACAGGGGATCCTCTGGATGCCAGGGATCCCACCAGGTCGCTTCAGTTGGGTTGCGGGTACTTCGGCCTTTCCGTCTGGGAGGGGGTCCAGAACATGATGGGGGGACTGAACCCGTGGATATCAGAATTGATGGCGCCCGAGGGACGATACCGGCATGCGGCCCCGGTTCCGGCATTCTCCGAGCGGCTGGCGTGGTATCGAATGCATCCCACGCCCGACAACCTGGCGGCAGCCATGGACTCGGCGGACGCTTTTATCGAGAAATCCTTTCATACACGACACGAAAGTCCCTTGGGGGCATCGCCGTTCTACAATCTCAGTCACTATCCTCAATGGTGGGATCTGGTTGACCTCTCTGAGATCACCGGCGAGAAACGATACCGGGAAACCGTGCAGCGCGGGGCCTTCCACACCGTTGCCGGCCTCTGGTCCACCCCCCCGATCCCGGATCGGGAGATCGTGGTTCATCCCGGCGGGAAGTTTGTTGGAAACCTGGGTGGTGGGGTGCTCTACAAGGGGGACGACCTGTTTCACCTGGGGG
>JABMPG010000428.1 GCA_013203855.1 bacterium | reverse complement strand
TGCAGGTGGAGCAGGAGGTGATGCGGCGGTATGGGATCCGCCGTGAGAGGCGTCTGGTCACTCCGGGCGGGAGCTCGTATCTGAACTCGATTTCGGTGGGCGGCGTGGAGTATGGCGTTCCCCGGGAGGCCGGGATCAATGAGGTGATCGCGCTGCCCGAGCGGGCGTTGAGCAAGATGATCGCTCTGGAGCAGATGTGGCTTGTCGCGCGGAATTATGATCCGCGAACGACGCAGGTGAAGCGGGTGGAGTTCGGGGTCGTGCAGCAATCCGAGGGCAAGTGGGACCTGGGGATTGTGGATATCGAGGTGCAGGACCTGCGTGGAATTCTGGGTGGGGATCGCCAATAAGGCCGGTGAGATCACTTTGCGGGCATCGTGCGCCTGTTTGGTCTCTTTTGCCCCAACGTGGGAATCTGATGGGCTGGAACGACGGTGGGGCTCTTATGTGGCCTTGGCGTATGTTGCGTTGGGTTTTTTGGATTTTTTCGCTTGTGTCCCCCGCGTTCTTGTGTTTTCGTATCGGCACATCCTGGAAAATCAGGGATGCCTGCAGGTTGAGGGATCTGTCCCTCAGTTTCTGCGAAAGCACCCACGGAACTGACCCATCCCATGTGTTATCACGCACAAGGACGTCGGCCGCACACCGGCGTTTTCCCACAGCTCCTGCCAACAGCTCTCCCCATTCGCAGATCCCTCATACCTGCAGGAGGATCTTGCTTGCTTGGCTGATCAAACGCTTATGAGATGGATTATCTTGAACTGTCCGAGGAAATTCCCTATAGAATGAGGGGAACTCCGAAAGGGCAGTGTTATGACGTGTCGATCCTGGCGCTCTATTGAATGGTTGACGGTTGCTGTTTTTCTGATGATCGCGCCGGTCGTGGCGGAAACGACTACCGGCACGGTGATCGACTATTTCCGTTACGGTCGGGTTCTCGCGCATCATGTCGACGGGAGCGGCTTGGTCGACTACCGGAATCTGAAGCAGAGCCCCGAAGATCTCAACGCCTTCCTCCAAACGCTTGCCGATGTCAATCCTGAGGACTATGCGGGCTGGATATCCTGTCAGAAGATCGCCTTTTGGCTCAATGCCTACAACGCGATCACTTTGCATGCCATTGTCAATCACTATCCGATTCAGGCTTCAGGTTTTTCGAGTTGGATTTACCCCGACAACAGCATCCGGCAGATCGAAGGGGTGTGGGAAAAGCTGAGGTCCGACGTTATGGGCAAAGCCGTTACGTTGGAGGAGATCGAACACGAGATTCTGAGAAGGGACTTCGACGAGCCTCGGATTCACATTGCGCTGGTCTGCGCGGCCCATGGTTGTCCGATCCTGCGCAGGGAACCCTACGTCGGCCCTCGGCTGGACGAACAGTTGCGCGATCAGAGCGAGCGTTTTCTGAAGAGGAAGGATGCACTGCACTTCGACGAGGATCGCGGAATTCTTCATCTCTCTCCTATCTTCAAGTGGTTCGGGAAAGACTTCGTTTCGAACTATGGCGGAGCGGGTTCCGGCGGGTATGAGAGATCCGATGCCGCCGTTCTGGGGTTCGTCGGGCGTCATGTCCCGGTTTCGAAAAGGAAACTTCTGGAGAGCAGGAAATGGAAGATACGTTACACTGATTATGACTGGTCTCTGAACGAGCAGGAGGGCCCCGCGCCTGCCCGAGGTGGGGAGGAATGAGCATGGCCCGCGCCAGCGCAAATGGGATTTCTTCATTTCGTGGATCCAACGGAAAAGAGAAAGGCTGGAAAAAGGCCGCCCTTCTTGCCGTTCTCGTTCTTGCCGTTGTGATCTCGGGGTTTTTCCTGCCTCTGCGGGAGTACCTGACGCGTTTTCTGGAATGGGTGGGGGACCTGGGCTGGGTCGGGTATTTCGTTTTTGTTGGGCTCTATATCGCCGCGTGCATTCTCTTTCTGCCTGGTGTGATCCTGACGATGGGGGCCGGGCTGATCTATGGTGTCGTGACTGGGACTGTGCTGGTGTCGCTTGGCAGTGTTATCGGCGCTTCGGCGGCGTTTCTGGCGGGGCGGTTTTTCGCGCGGGATTGGGTTGCGTCACGGGTGGGGGAGAATGAGAAGTTCAGGGCTGTCGACCGGGCTGTTGGGAATCAAGGCTTCAAGGTTGTGCTACTTCTGCGTCTTACGCCGATCTTTCCTTTCAACTTGCTTAACTATGCGCTTGGCCTTACC
>JABMPG010000427.1 GCA_013203855.1 bacterium | reverse complement strand
TGGCTGCCCGACGTCTTTGGCTACAGCGGCGCCCCGCCCCAGATCCTCAAGAAGGCCGGCGTCCAGTACTTCATGACCCAGAAACTTTCCTGGAACAAGTTCAGCCAGTTCCCCCATCAAACCTTCCACTGGGCGGGAATCGACGGGTCGAAGGTCCTGACCCACATGCTTCCCGAGGAGACCTACAACAGTCAGGCCGGACCCAAAGCGCTTCTGGACGGGGTGAAGAAGTATCTCGACAAGGCCGTGTGCGACCGCTTTCTCACAGTCTTCGGCATCGGTGACGGCGGCGGCCCGGGCATGGAACACCTGGAACGACTCGACCGCGAGAAGAACCTCAGCGGTCTGCCCCCCGTGGTCCAGGAAACGACCGAGAAGTTCTTCGAGCGAATCGACGGACCGGATAGCGCCTACGCCGAATGGAAGGGCGAGCTTTACTTCGAGTGCCACCGAGGCACCTACACTTCCCAGGCTCGAAGCAAGAGACGAAACCGCCAACTCGAGCTGAGATTGCGGGATGCTGAGTTTCTGGCCTGTCTCGCCACTCTGGCGGGGGGAAAGTATCCGGCCAAGACTCTGGAGAGAATCTGGAAGGAACTGCTCCTCTACCAGTTCCACGACGTCCTCCCCGGGTCCTCAATCAAGCGGGTTTACGACGAATCGCTCGAGCGTTACGAAAAGCTGCTGGAGGAAACGGATGAACTGATCGACCAAGCCGTCACGACCATCGCGGGCGATGTGGCAACTACGGATCTTGCCAGACCCGGCCTGGTCTTCAACAGCCTTTCCTGGGACCGGGCGGAGTGGGGGCGCAACGGTGGAAAGTGGGTTCGCATCGAGGCCCCCGCGTTGGGATTCACCGTCGCGAACCTGGACCAGACCGGCACCGCCCCGAGTGGCCTGACCGCGACGGAGAAACGGCTGGAAAATGATTCCCTCCGAGTGAAGTTCGACAAGGACGGTTGGATCGCGTCGGTCTATGACAAGGACAACCGGCGCGAAGTCCTGGCCCCGAGGACCTCGGGCAATCATCTGGTCGTGTACGTGGACACCGTTCCGACGCCGTTCCCCGCCTGGGACTACGCCGAGAACTATGATGCCCGCCCACCCCGCGCGTTTCGCCACGAGTCGGCCGAAACCCGCATCGACGGCCCAAAGACCATTCTGAAGCAGACTCGCGTGTTCGGTGCTTCGCGTCTCACCCAGGAGATCGTCCTGACGGCGGGAAGCCGACGCCTCGACTTCGAGACCGAGGTCGATTGGCGCGAACGCGAGAAGAATCTCCGCGCCCAGTTCAATGTCGATGTGACGACCGATGAAGCCGCCTGCGAGATCCAGTTCGGTCACCTCAAGCATCCCACCCACCGCAACACATCGTGGGACCAGGCCAAGTTCGAAATCTGCGCTCACAAATGGATCGATTTCTCCGACCGGAACTATGGTGTCGCGCTGCTCAACGACTGCAAATACGGGCACAAGGTTTTCGGAAACCTGATGGACATCAACCTGCTCCGCTCACCGATCTCTCCGGACCCCGAGGCTGACAGGGCGGTTCATCGATTCACCTATTCACTCTATCCGCACGCCGGCGACCATGTGGCCGGGGGCGTGATCGAGGCCGGTTATGAACTGAACGCGCCCTTGAGAGTCGTCGGGATCGAGTCCTCCACCACCTCCGGAGCCGCGGGCCGGTCGCTGGTCCGAGTCGAATCGGAACAGACGCCTTGTCCGGTGGTCGTCGAAGCCGTGAAGAAGGCCGAGGACTCGAACGACCTGATCGTCCGCCTGTATGAAGCCCAAGGGCCTCGACCGAAGTGGACGTTCAGTTCGGCATCGAGATCGAGAAGGCCGAGTTGGTTGACCTGATGGAAGAGAACGGACGGGAACTTAAGATCATCGGCGGGAAGGTGCGTCTGCCGTTCCGAGGCTTCGAAATCCATACGATGAAAGTCATTCCCACAAGGAGGTAAGCGTGAACGTTCTGGTCATGACGGATCTGGAAGGCGTAGCGGGGGTGGTGGATTTTGAATCCCAGAGCTACGCCTCGGGCAAGTACTATGAACAGGCCAAGCATCTTCTCACGGCCGAGGTGAACGCCGCCGTGGAAGGACTGCGCGATGGGGGCGCCGTCGAGATTCTCGTTCTCGACATGCACGGTCCCGGCGGGATCGTGTACGAGGAACTGGCATCGTCCGCGTGGCTCTTCCACGGACGCCCCATTCCGCCCCGGTGGTTCGACCTCGACTTCTTCCACCACGCCGACGCGGCGGTCATGATCGGTCAGCACGCCATGGCAGGCGTTCCCGACGCCACCCTCAACCACACCATGGACAGCCGCGCCATAGCGTCCTATCGGATCAATGATCGGCCCGTCGGCGAGATCGGCCTCTTCGCTCTCTGCTGCGGGGCCCACGGCGTGCCCCTGGTCTTCCTGAGCGGCGATGCGGGAGCCTGTCTCGAGGCCCGCGATCTCATCCCGAACATCCACCCCGTCAGCGTAAAAAAGGGGCTGAGCCGCACCTGCGCGATCTCCCTCCCCGCGAAGTCGTCCCGGAATCTGATCAAGGCAGGCGCCCAAGAAGCCCTGCGTCGCCAGAAGAAAGACCCCGTGCAGCCCCTCGTCTGGCCCGGCCCCCACGTGCTGGAGAAACGTTTTTTCACGACGACCCAGGCGGACGAGGCCGAGAAGACGCCGGGGGTGGAACGGGTGGACGCGCTGACCGTGCGGATTCAGGGGGAGAAGATTCTTGACGTGGTGTACCGCTGAGCAAGACAGGAAAAAGCCTTCCCCAGCCGGCTGCTGCCTCACGCCCCATGAAGCGACCTCCCGGAACGGGTCCAGGGGAGCCTCACTTCGGGCGGGGGCGGGTCGCCTTGTTTATGAGCACACGCAGCCGGGCCTGAGGAGAGGCACAACCGGCCAGAATGTCCGATTCTCTGACGATGGCCAGGAGGATTTCACGGTCTGAGTAGCGGCCGCGATCGTAGATGATGTACAGCCTGCCGTCCGGCGCTTGGCCAACTTCGACCAAAGCCCGAGATGCTCCGCCAGCCGATGCGCCAGAATCATCCCGCCGAAGGAAGTCACCTTCTCGTCCGAAAACGCGATCTCGACCTGATGCGTCTTGCTCTTGCGCCGTGTCTTCGCCATTCGTGTCACCCTGACCGGGCGAAATCCCTTCGCCCCACAAAAGATGACACTTGCATAACATACTTATTTTCAACGATCTATGAGTTTCTTGGACTTTTTTCAGATGTCTGGAAAGCCGGGATGGAAGATTAGGGGGGCTCGGTGAGGCCTATTCCCCCGCGGGCTTCTTCTTCCAGACCCGCACCCAGTCGACGTCCATGCTCTTGCCGTCCAGGCGGTCGGTGATCGGGCCGCCCCAAGCGAGGACCGCGGTCGAGACCCAGGGGTATACGGGCAGTTGGGCGTTGCGACTGGGTTTGCGCTCGATTTCCTCGCCGTCGAGGTAATAGACAAGATCCTCGGGGGTCCACTCCAGGCCATAGACGTGGAAGTCGGCACTGAGATATTCCTTGGCCACGTAGCGTTTGGAGTCGCTAATGGTCTTGACCTCGCCGTCGGTGACTTCGCGGTAGTGGAGGGTCGAGTTGATGTAGTTCGGATAGTGGCCTTCGTTGATGTCGATCTCGAAGGCGCGCGGACCATCGTTGTTGTCGTAGAACGCGTTCATCCACCAGGCGTTGTTCAGCCCGGGCGCGGCCGCATACCGATAGCGGCATTCCCAATAGCCGAAGGCCTGCATAAAAACGTCGCGCTTCACCCAGACCGATGCCGAGGTCCAGTCCTGGCCCCCCTTTTGCTCCTTGCGGGTGATCAGGCGCAGTGTGCCGTCGCGCACTTCGGCGTTCTCGGGCCAGCGGCTCGAAAGAATATGCCCGCTCGGGCCGTTCTGGCTCTCCCAGACGTCCCAGTTGAGGGACTCGCCGTCGAACTCGTCCTGGAAGGCCAGTTCCCACTCCGCGTCTGTCGGAGGTCCGGATTCGACGATGGTCTGAACAAAATCTTTGAGGACGGAGGTGGCCTCGCCACGGGTCAGGGTTGCGCCCGGGGCCTTTCCAGAGACCATGTCTCCACCCAGCGCCTTCTGTCCGGCTCTTTCTTGCCAGGAAAGGTTCTTCCCAGAAATCTGCACCGCGTTCTTTAGAGCACTTTAGTGTTGAGATGCGGTATATCCGCATGAGCGAAACCACCCTTCTGCGTCCTGTGGCGTTATCGCTTGTAGAGCCAATCCAATCTCTTCATACAACGCTTCCTGCGTG
>JABMPG010000426.1 GCA_013203855.1 bacterium | reverse complement strand
GTTCTGAAGGGCCCATTCTGCCAGAATCGAACCCCGAGTCAACGGAAAACCACGAAAACCAGTTCTCTCCGGAAATGCGGGTGTGTCTCTTACGCCTGTCAATCGCCTCGGGGATGTTCGGCGCCACGGGGATGTTCATGGCCGCCGTCCATCCTCATCCCTTCCTTCTCCATCATTTTCTGCCCCTTCTGTCCAACGCCCTCCATCATCTCCATGCCTTCTTTTTCCACCATGCCTTCCTTCTCCATCACGCCTTCCGTCATGTCGCTCATCATATTGTCGCAGCTCTGCATCATCTGATCCAACTTCTGCATTTTCTCGGTGTTTCCCTTGATGCCCTCGGTTTCCTTCATCATTCCCATCATGTCCTTCATCATGGCCTGCATCTGCTTTATCATCCGCGACTGCTCGTGCATCATGGGCATCATGTCGTCCTGAGACATTTTCTGCGCCATGTCCTTCCCCGCCTTCTGTCCCATCTCCTGCCCGATGGCCCCTGCCTGAGACTGCCAGCCAGCATCCTGGCCGAAAACAGTGCCACCCGCCATCGCCAGCAAAATGCCCAACATGAGAACCGCAAGCGTACGAATCATAGTCGCATCCCTTTCCTATCCGAGTTGGTTTCCCCAAAACCGCGCCCCTACAAGACGATCCCTCGGCAGGATCGCTCGGACAAAGTCATGGTAGCCGGAAACTGGGTTCAGTGGACCACACCGGATCGACACCCACAATGGCGGATTGTGCGGGAAAAAGGGTACGGAGAAATGCGGAGCGGGCCCTAGTCCCGCTTGACCTTCACCGTCAACCGCTGCCGGCCCCAGATCGGCTCCGGCTCCCACGGCCCCGTGATTTCGTCGGACAGAGACCGGGCGATCCCCATGGCATGGCCCTGGTCGCCCACGCTCTACCAAAGCATGAGCAGTCTCTCCGCGCCGGTCCGCTACAGAAAAGAGCCATCCGTCACATAGCAGGGGAATCGGTGCGCGGGGCCAAGCTGTGGCCGTTCATTTTGGAGCCGCGCATCTTCGACCACGCACTCAGAATTGCCATTCTGTCCATTCCGGATACACCTCATCGCGATTTCCGGGGCGGTTCTACGAGGCGGACGATGGCCTGGAGGCCGAGGTGTTCGAGGACGTGGGCCTTGATGTGTTCGCGGAGCATTTCGAGGTGGCGGACCTCGTCTTCGAAGCGACTCGATTCGATCTGGACGCGGATTTCGAGCTCTCCTTCGACCTCTTCCTCGGAAGGCACCTTGAGGGCGCAGACGGCGTTGGGCAGAATGTCGCTGATGATCTCCTGGACTTGGCGGGGCGAAACGCGCGCGCCGTCGACGATGACGATGTCGTCGGCCCGCTCGTGGGTCGGTTCCATGCGCAGGAAGGTGCGGCCGCAGGCGCAGGGCTCATCGTGGAGGATGGTCAGGTCGCCTGTTCGATAGCGGATCAGGGGGACGGCCTCGCGGGTGAGGGTGGTGAGGACGAGTTCGCCGAGCTCTCCCGGAGTCGTGGGCTTTCCGGTTTCCGGATCGAGGGTCTCGGCGAGAACATTGTCCTCACTCAGATGCAGGCCGGAGTGGTGTTCGCACTCGGTGGCCAGACCGGGCACTGCCATCTCGGACAACCCATAGCTTCCGAAGGCGCGCACGCCGAGAAGTTTCTCGATCTCTTCGCGCAGAGGATCGGACCAGACTTGGCCGACGATGAGGGCGAACTTGAGGGAGAGGGAGGCGCGTTCCTCATGGCGCAGGAATCGGCCGAGGTGCAGTGCCTGGGAGGGGGTCGCGATGAGGGCAGTGGCACGGTAGTTCTTCATGACCTGGGCCTGGCGTTTGGGCGCGAGACCCGATGAAGGGATGACGGACGCGCCGAGCCGCTCGGCCCCGGACTGGGCTCCCATGCCCGCCGCGTTTAGGGCGTAATCGAGGGAGATCTGGATGACGTCGTTTTCGGTCACGCCGGCCGAAGCAAGCGCCCGAGCAGCCATTCGCGCCCAGACTTCGATGTCGTTTCGGGTATAGCCCACGACAACCGGTCCGCCCGCCCCCGCCGCCGGATGGAGCCGGACCGTATCGCGCAGGGCGACGGCGAAGAGGCCATAGGGCTGGTGCCCGAGGAGATCTTCGCGGGTGGTGCAAGGCAGTGCGGCGAGATCTTCGAGATGGCGGACCTCTCCTGGCAGAATGCCGGCTTTGTCGAACCGCTCGCGGTATAGAGCCACATTGCGATAGGCCCGGTTCAGAGTCGCCTGCAATCGCTCCAACTGAGTCTGGCGTATAGAGGAGCGGTCCGCGGATTCAATTCGTTGGTCGAGAATCATATTTGCCTCGATGTTTTGGAGTTTGGAGTTAACTTACTCCTCCCATGCTTCCTGGTAGCCTCTTCCGAGATAGGCGCGTTGGACGTCGCGGTTGTGGCGGAGGGTTTCGCAGTCGCCTTCGAGAACGATCTGGCCGGTTTCGAGGACGTAGCCGCGATCGGCGGCAGCGAGGGCGAGATGGGCGTTCTGTTCGACGAGCAGGATGGAACATTCTGCGCTGGCGAGGCCACGTAGAGCCTGAAAGATCTCCTGGGAGATGCGCGGAGCGAGGCCCATGGAGGGCTCGTCGAGAAGCAAGAGCGAAGGGCGGGACATGAGTGCCCGGCCGATGGCGACCATCTGTTGTTGGCCACCCGAAAGCGTGCCGGCTGCCTGGCCGAGTCGATCCTTCAGGTCCGGGAAGAGAGCGAGGACGTTTTCCATGTCTTCGGACGTGTCTCCCCGGCGGGTATAGGCGCCGAGGATCAGGTTGTCGTGGACGCTCATGGGCGCGAAGAGCTGGCGTCCTTCCGGCACGAGGGCCACGCCCTGCCGCACCAGTTTCTCCGGACGGTGGCGGGTCACCTCGCGGTCTTTGAGATGGACATGGCCGCTACGGGGACGAATCAGCCCGGCCAGCGTCCCCAACAGAGTGCTTTTCCCGCTGCCGTTGGCGCCGATGAGCGTCACGATCTCGCCTCGGTTGATGTGGAGGGAGACGCCTTTGAGGGCGACGATGCGCCCGTATCCACTGACCAAGTTCTCGACACGCAGCATCAGAGCGCCTCGCTTCCGAGGTAGATGGCGATCACCTTCTCGTTTTCCTGGATCTGGCGTGGCGGGCCTTCGGCGATGGGTACGCCGTGATCGAGAACCAGAACCTGGTCGGAGATCTCCATGACGAGGCTCATATCGTGCTCGACGAGTAGAACGGTCAGGCCTTGCTCTCGAATCGACAGAATCAGTTCCCCGAGTTGACCCGTTTCGCGGGTGTTCAAGCCGGCCGCCGGTTCGTCGAGAAGAAGCAGTTTCGGCTCGGCGGCCAAGGCGCGGGCCAGTTCGACGCGGCGTTGTTGTAGAAATGGGAGAGAAGACACGGGCCGATGGGCCAGATGGGCGATCTCGAGCCTCTGAAGATGGTTCATGGCCGCCTCGCGCAGTCGGCGTTCTTCACGGCGTTGGGAGGGGAGGCGCAGAATAGCGCCTGGAAAGCCGGTGCTTCCCCGAGTATGGCATCCGACAAGGACGTTTTCGAGGACGGTCATGTGTTCGAAGAGGCGAATGGTCTGCCAGGTGCGGGCGATACCCGCCTCGGCGATGCGGTGCGAAGGCAGCCCGGCAAGAGGGCGATTCTGGAAGCGGATCGAACCGGTTGTGGGGCGTGTGACGCCGGTCAGGCAATTGAAGAAGGTGGTTTTGCCGGCGCCGTTGGGGCCAATGACGGCGAAGACCTGGCCCTCGGGCACGATGCACTCGACTCCTTCGAGAGCATGGACGCCGCCGAAGCGTTTGGAGAGTTCCCGGACCTCGAGAATCGCGTCAGGCGTCATTCGGTTTCTCCGGGGGAGTCCGCTTTTCTGAATGGGAGTTTCTCCAGGCTCCAGGCGATCAGGTCGCGGACGCCGAGCAGGATTCCCTGGGGAATGAACATCATGATGATGAGGAGGATCAGGCCGTAGATGGCGAAACGCCAGTGCTCGAGGTCGGCCAGAAGCTCTGGCAGGAGTCCCATGAGACAGGCGCCCGCGACCCCTCCCCAGACAGTCCGCATTCCTCCGACGATGACCATGGTGATGAAGAGAATCGAATGCTCGACGCTGAAGGGACCGGGGTTGACGTAGCCGCTGACGTGGGCGTAGATACTGCCCGCTACCGAGGCATAGGCTGCCGACAGAACGAAGATCTTGATCTTGTAGGTGGCCGTGGGGATGCCGAGGACGTCGGCGGCCTGTTCGCCATCGTGAATGGCCCGCAAGGCGCGGCCGACGCGGGAGTTAATGAGGTTAAGCGCGACGAGGAGTCCGAGGATGACGGCGGCCCAGACAAAATAGAAGATGGCTTGGTCGGCTCTGGGAGGGACCAGCCGATAGCCGAAAACATTCCATTTCGGAATGTGGCCGAAACCTGACGGGCCGCCGGTGAGGGCGACCCATGCGGTGGCGACGACAAAGGCGATCTCGCCGAAAGCGAGGGTGGCCATGGCGAGGTAGTGGCCTTGGAGGCGTAGCGACGGGATGCCGATGGCGAGGGCGAGAATAATCGTCAGACCTATCCCCACCCAGACCGCCAGCCAGGGCGACCAGCCGTAGCGGACGGTGAGTATGGCGGAGGTGTAAGCGCCGAGGGCATAGAAGGCGGCGTGGCCCAGGGAGATCTGCCCCGCGTAGCCTAGCAGGAGGGACAGCCCTATGCAGATAAGCGCGTAAATACCGATCTGTATGAGTTTGAAATAGAAATCAGGGAGCGCGTACGGCAAAACGATAACCGCCAGCGATAGAAGGACAAGACCTGTGAGATTCTTGAGGCCCATGGATTAGAGTTCGGGGGTTTGCGTTTGGAGTTTGGGATTCATGTAAAGCACTCAGAGCTGGCCGAGTCTTGTTAACTCGGCCCTTCCGAAGAGGCCGGCGGGTCGGATGAAGAGGACGATCAGGAGCGCGGAGAGGGCGATGGCGTCTTTGTAGTCGGTAGAGATGGTTCCGGCGGCTACGGATTCGATTACGCCGAGGAGGAGACCGGCGACGACGGCTGCGGCGTTGTTGCCCAGTCCACCCAGGACGGCCGCGGCGAAACCCTTGAGTCCGAGGAGGACCCCGTGTTCCCAGGCGATGCCGGTCACAGGGACGACCACGGCTCCGGCGAGGGCCCCGATGGCCGCGGACAGGCCGAATGCGAACATGACCATGGTCCTGGTGTTGATTCCCACCAGGCGCGCGGCGGTGCGGTTGAAGGCTGTGGCGCGCATTGCCTTGCCAAGAATGGTATAGCCGAAGAAGACGGCCAGTATTCCCCCAACGACCAGCAGTGTGCCAAAAATGAGGATCCTCTGACGCGTGATAATAGCCCCGAGAATCCAGATGGAATCGCCTGAGAGAAAGGAATCGCATGAGAAAAGGCGGTCGCCCCAGACGAGAAGGACGGCGCCCCGAAAGAGAAAAGACCCGGCGATGGTGATGATGATGAGAACTAGAACACTGGGGTTGCGCAGGGGGCGTATGGCGATGCGTTCGAAAGCGACTCCGATTGCGGCGACTATGAGAACCGACACCGCCACGGCCGCCCAGACCGGCAGGCCGAGCTCGTCTTGTCCCCACACCAGAAACATGCCACCGAGCATGACGAACTCGCCTTGGGCGAGGTTGATGATGCCGGTGGCGTTGTAGATGATGTTGAATCCGATGGCGACCATGGCATAGATGCTGCCAAAGGCCAAGCCGCTCAGGACGAATTGCATCAGGTTCGAATAGCCAGCGGAATCGCTCATGGGTGCTTCCCGTAGGACGGGACGGGCTCCTATAGCACAAGGTGCGCGGCCCGCCAAGACCGCGCACCTGCTTTCAACGGGTTGTCGAGACGAAGACGGCCCTATTCTCCGCCGGGGATGGCAAACTTGCCGTTTCGAACGGTCAGCATCTCGAGGGAGTCTTTGTCGAGGCCGGTGTGGTCCTCGGGCGAGAAGTTGAAAACGCCGCCCGTGCCGACGAAGCCCTTGCGGTTCTCGATGTAGTCGCGGATAGCCGCGCGGTCGGCGCCGACGTTCTCGATGGCGTCGAGAACCAGCCACAGGGCGTCATAGGCGTGTCCGGCGAAGGTGCTGAGCGGTTCGTCGTACCGGGTCTCGTAGTCTTGTTTCAGTTTCGAGAGGACTTCCTTTTGGGGGTGATCCGCAGGCAGGTCGTCGACGACGAGGGCGCGTCCGGCGGGGAACAGGACGCCCTCGGCGGCGTCGCCAGCGGCTTTCAGATAGCCGTAGTTCCCGAAGCCGTGGCTTTGGAAGATCTGGATGTCAGACATGCCGAGTTCCTTCATATTCTTCATGACGATGCTCTGGCCGGGGATGATGGACCAGTTGACGATGGCCTGGGGATTGGTGCCTCGGATGCGGGTGAGGTGGGGCGTCATGTCGGTGTCGCCGGGTCCGTATGTCTCGTCGGCGACGACCTCCAGGCCGTACTCGGGGGCCATCTCCTTCAGTTTTTCGCGGCCACCGGCGCCGAACCCGGTGGTGCCGGTGATAAGGGCCACGCGGGTCATGCCATGATCGCGCATGTACTCATAGATGCGGATCACGACGTCGCTGTCTTTCTGAGGCGTCTTGAAGACCCACTTGCGGCCTTCGGTGATCTGGGCGAGGGCGGCGCACGAGATCAGCGGCATCTGCTGTTCTTCGCACATGTCCGCCACGGCCATGGAAGTGCCGCTGCGGGAGGGGCCGATGATCGCCACGACGTCCTCTCGGAAGAGATCGCGCACTGCGTTCACCGCGCGGTCCTCGGCGCCTTGGGTGTCCTTGACGATCAGTTCAATGACGCGGCCATTGATCCCGCCTTGACCATTGACCTTTTCGATGATCATCTCGGCGGTTCTCGCTTCCGGCTCGCCCAGCCATGCGGCGCGACCGGTGATGGCGAAAATGGCGCCGATCTTGATAGGTTCGTCTTGCGGCGCCTGGGCCTGGGGTTCTTCGGCGGGGGCCATGGGCTCCTGCATTTCGGGAGCCGGGGTGGCTTGCTGGGTGGTTGTTTCTTCCATCTGCTGGGGCTTCTGCTCACAGGCAAAAAAGATACCTGACGCAAGAAGCAACAGGGCGAACACTATAATTCCTTGAGATATTCCGCGGTCGATCTTCAACATGGACGACCTCCTTGTTCCGCCGAAGCGGAGAGTGCACAAATATGATACGACATCCGCAAAGAGCCGGATTCGATCACCTGAACTCAGAGTTGCGCGATCTCTTCGGAGGTAAAGACCTTGATGTTTGCCTCTCGGAGAATGATCGCGGCTCGCTCGGGATTCTCGAAGCGGAAAACGATGATGGCGTTGTCCTTGTACCGCTCGAGAAAAGCATACATGTATTCGACATTGATTCCCGACCCGTGCAGCAGGGCCAGGATGGTGGCGAGGCCGCCGGGGCGATCCGCGACTTCCACTGCGATGACGTGGGTCTCCCGGACGGTCATGCCGCCCTCGGTCAGGGCCTGCATGGCTTTGCCGGGGTCGCTGACCAGAATGCGCAGAATGCCGAAATCCGACGTGTCAGCAAGGGACAGGGCGCGAATGTTGACGCCGCTGTCGGCGAGGACGCGTGTGATTTCGGCGAGACGGCCGGTTCGGTTCTCCATGAAAACGGAAAGCTGTTTCAGCTGCATGATGCTTCCTTTCGGACAGCCCGACATAGTGCCCCGCTCAGTTCGCTTGCCCTGTCTTACGATTGTCGATCACCCGTTTCGCTTTGCCCTCGCTCCGGGGGATCGTGCGGGGTTCCACGAGGCGGACCGTCGCGTTCAGGCCCAGGACGCTCTCGATTTCGGCCTGGATGCGGTTGCGGAGTTCTTCGAGGCCCCGGACCTCATCGGAGAAAAGTTTTTGATTTACCTCGACGCGGATCTCGAGTTCGTCGAGAACGCCGCGCTTGTCCACGACCAGTTCATAGTGCGGCTCGGTGCCTTCGATGGCGATCAGGACGCTTTCGATCTGGGAGGGGAAGACGTTGACGCCTCGGATGATGAGCATGTCGTCGGTGCGACCGCTGATGCGTTCCATGCGGGCCAGGCCGCGGCCGCAGCCACAGGGCTCGCGCATGAGCATGGAGATATCGCGGGTGCGGTAGCGCAGGAGGGGGAAAGCCTCTTTCGTGATACAGGAGAAGACCAGTTCGCCGCGCTGTCCGTCGGGAACGGGTTGACCGCTGACCGGGTCGATGATCTCGGGGTAGAAGTGGTCCTCATTGACGTGAAGGCCGCACTTTTCGGGGCATTCGCTCGAGACGCCGGGCCCGATGATTTCGGAGAGACCGTAGATGTCGAGGGCGATGATGTCGAAGCGTTTTTCGATCTCGTTGCGGATTTCGTTGGTCCAGGGCTCGGCTCCGAGAATCGCCGCGTTGAGCGGGAGGGAGCGAGGGTCGATGCCCATTTCGTCGCAAATGTCGGCGATGTAAAGCGAATAGGACGGGGTGCAGGCGAGAATCGTGGAGCCGAAGTCGCGCATGATCATGATCTGGCGCTTGGTGTTTCCGCCGGAGATGGGGATCACGGTGGCGCCGAGTTTTTCCGCGCCGTAGTGAACACCGAGGCCGCCGGTGAAGAGGCCGTAGCCGTAGGCGACGTGGACGACGCTGTCGGGGGTCCCGTTGGCGCAGCAGATAGTCCGGGCCATGACCTCGGCCCAGATGTTGTTGATGTCGTTGCGGGTGTAGCCGACGACGGTGGGCTTGCCGGTGGTGCCGGAGGAGGAATGGACGCGGACCACGTCCTTCATCGGAACGGCAAACATGCCGAAGGGGTAGGAGTCGCGAAGGTCTTCCTTGACAGTGAAGGGGAGTTTGGGCAGATCGTCGATAGTCTGGATATCGGCGGGGGTGACGCCCATCTCTTCCATTTTCCGGCGATAGGGCCGGACGTTGTCATAGACGCGGCGGACGGCGTCGCGCAGTCGCTCGGACTGCACTTGGCGCAGTTTTTCCCGGGGCATGCATTCGTAAGTCTCATTGAAGATCATATCGTCTGTACCTTGGTTGCGGGGATGAGTAAACCGCTCAGGATTCCTACCTATATAGGCAGATCAAGCGGTCGTGTCAACCTGAACTTGCTTCTGTTATGCGATGTTTCTGAACTACGCAAGGCACGCTTGCGCCTTCGTGAAGGGTAACCATGTTGCCCGTCCCCAATAAAGGAAGCCTTCGCGGAGGGGGTATTCCGACCAGAAAGAGGCCGGGAAGCATGGCTTCCCTCGAAAAGGCCGGAGCATGGCTCCAACACTCCGAAAGAGTTTACGACTGAGAGGCACCTCGCCCCAAGGCAAAAGCCTCCTCATTCACCCCGTGCAGATTTTCCTTCAAGTTCGCCCGGACGGCGTCGAGCCAGATGTCTTCGGGGATCTCAAGATGACTGCTCAGAATGCCCAGGAGCGCGACATTGAGGCTGCGGGCGTGGGGAAGCGCCTTGGGATCGACGGCATCGGGGGTGATCAGGACGCCGCCCTCGCGCAGGAGGTGGCGGTTGGGCTCTATCTGGTCCGCGGCGATCACGAGGAGGTAGTCGGCTTGTCCCGTGGGGATCATGGGGCTGAGGACCTGCTTGCCGAAGCGGACGTCGCTGGTGACCGATCCGCCGCGCTGGCTCATACCGTGGATTTCGCTTTTCTTGATGTCGAGCCCGGCGCGAAAGGCTGCCTCGGCCAGGATGTCGGACGCCTTGAGAACGCCCTGTCCGCCCAGTCCGGCGACGACGACGTTGGTGACGGTGTTCCCGGTCATTGTTCGCCCTCCTTCGAAGATTTCTGGCAGGAGCATCCGGCGGGGCTGGCGGCTTCGTATTCCTTGATCTTACCGATGGCGAGGATGCAGGGACGGCGGGCAATGATCAGGCTGAGTTCGTTGTTGGCCAGGGAAGATCGGATAGATTCCTGGAAGGCGTCGGCATCCTTCACGGGGTCGATGACGTGAACGTCGGAGATGCCCATGGCC